>JBJHAY010000098.1:0-10658 GCA_050485205.1 Gammaproteobacteria bacterium | reverse complement strand
CAACACCACCCGCTTCCTGGTGGTGCGGGGTAGTGGTACAAGCCCTGCCACGGGAAATGACAAAACCTCCATCATTATTGCCACCAATAATCGGCCCGGTGCCCTGTTCCAGGCACTGGAGCCCTTTCACCGCCATGGCGTGAACCTGATTCGTCTGGAGTCACGCCCGTCGCGGCAGGCCACCTGGGCCTATTCCTTTTATGTTGACCTGGAGGGGCATGTGCAGGACCCGAATGTCAGTCTTGCCCTGCAGGCGTTGGAGCGTCATGCGCTGGGGGTCAAGCTTCTTGGCTCCTATCCCGCGGCGGTGGCAAGCGAGTAATGTGGATGCAAGGTAAAGCGGTAATCATTGGGCTGGGTCTGATTGGTGGTTCCATGGCCCGGGCGTTGAAAAAAGCAGAGCCCGGCCTGAGCCTGTGGGCGGTGGACCACAATCAGGAAGCATTGCGACAGGCCAACGTCGCCGGGGTCATCGATGGTTTTGGCAGTGACATTGCCGAAATCTGTGCGGATGCCGATTTGATCGTGCTGGCGGTACCGGTGCTGAGTGTGGAGGCGGTATTGAGGCAGCTGCAGCCGGTGTTGCGACCGACTCAGGTGATCACTGACGTGGCCAGCGTCAAGCGCTCCACGGTGGCGGCCGCGCGACAGGTGTTTGGCACGGTGCTGCCTGGTCTGGTCCCCGGTCATCCCATTGCCGGTTCGGAGCAGAGTGGTTTCATTGCCGCGCGCGATGATCTGTTTGTGGGCCGCAGGGTAATTCTGACACCCCTGCCGGAAACCAGCACAGATGCGCTTGCCCTGGTGCGTGAAATGTGGCGCTTGATGGGTGCCGAGGTATTGGAAATGGACTTGGCCCATCATGACGAGGTGCTGGCGGCCACCAGCCACTTGCCTCACTTGCTGGCATATGCCCTGGTGGATACCCTGTCGAGGCAAGGCGAAAGCGAAGAGATTTTCCGTTATGCGGCAGGAGGCTTCCGGGATTTCACGCGTATTGCCTCCAGCGACCCCTGGATGTGGCGTGATATTTTTCTGGCCAATGGCGAGGCCACCATTGCCATACTGGATGAGTTTACCCGCGAGCTGGCGCGCATGCGCGAAGCTCTGCGGGATGGCGACGGCGAATACTTTCTGACAACCTTCAAGCGTGCCAAGCTTTCACGGGATAAGTTCATGAGCAAGCAGCAAGACAGTTTTTCCGCGCCACAAGAGGCGCATGATCTGGAGTTTCTGGCGGAACCGGGCGGATGCCTGCAGGGTGAGTGCCGGGTGCCGGGAGACAAGTCCATTTCTCACCGCTCCATCATGCTGGGCGCCATTGCCGAAGGGGTGACCGAGGTGGACGGTTTCCTGGAGGGAGAGGACAGCCTGGCCACTCTCAAGGCTTTTCAGGCCATGGGAGTACGCATCGACGGACCGGATCAGGGCCGGGTACGTATCGAGGGAGTAGGCATGCATGGTCTGAAGCAGCCAAACTCCCCGCTTTATTTGGGGAACTCAGGCACTTCCATGCGGTTGTTGGCTGGTTTGCTGGCGCCGCAGTCATTTCCCGTGACCTTGACTGGAGACGAATCCCTGTCGCGTCGTCCCATGTCGCGTATTGCGCAGCCGCTGCGGGAAATGGGCGCTGACATTACGCTGCGGGAGGGAGGGCTGGCGCCGATTCAACTGGCGCCGGCCAAGCTCAGGCCCATTCACTATGACATGTCGGTGGCCAGTGCCCAGGTCAAGTCCTGCCTGCTGCTGGCCTCACTTTATGTACAGGGCACATCAGTGGTGACCGAGCCGGCTCCCTGTCGCGATCACACTGAGCGCATGTTGCAGGGATTCTCCTACCCGGTGCGGCGTCAGGGCAACCGTGTTGAAATCGATGGTGGTGGCACCCTGCGGGCTACCCATATTGATGTGCCAGCGGATATCTCCTCGGCAGCCTTCTTCATGGTGGGGGCCAGTATTTGCCCAGGTGCGGACATCCTGCTGCGTCATGTGGGCATCAACCCAACCCGCATTGGGGTGGTGAACATCCTGCGCATGATGGGTGCTGACATTACTTATACCCGCGAATATGAAGTGGGTGGCGAGCCCGTGGCTGACATACGTGTGCGGCATGCGCGGCTGCGGGGCATCGACATTCCAGAGGATCAGGTGCCCCTGGCCATCGACGAGTTTCCCGCCCTGTTCATAGCCGCCGCCTGCGCCGAAGGCCGCACGGTATTGACCGGCGCCGAGGAATTGCGGGTCAAGGAAAGCGACCGCATCCAGGCCATGGCCGATGGCTTGGCGGTGTTGGGGGTAAGAGTGGAGACCACCCCCGACGGCGCCATCATCGAGGGCGGTCCGATGGGGGGAGGTGTGATTGACAGTCTGGGGGATCACCGCATCGCCATGTCCTTTGTGATGGCGGCGCTGCGGGCCAGTGGCGAGATCCGTATTCTGGACTGCAACAATGTGGCAACGTCCTTCCCTGGCTTTGTGCCGCTGGCGGCATCCGTGGGATGCCGCTTGCGGGCCCGGCGTCAGTGAGACGGCCATGAATTCTGTCCCGGTGATCACCATCGATGGGCCAAGCGGTTCCGGCAAGGGGACCCTTGCCCGGCAAGTGGCGACTCGGCTTGGTTGGCACTTTCTCGACAGTGGTGCCCTTTACCGAATCGTGGGTCTGGGCGCTAGCCGTGGCGGCCTGTCACTGGACGACGCAGCGGCTCTGGCCCGTTTCGCCACCGACATGCAGGTCAGCTTTGGTACCGGTGCAGAGGAGTCGATTCTGCTCAATGGCGAGGAAATCGCCCCCCAGGTGCGTTTGGAAGAGACTGGGGAACTGGCTTCCCGGGTCGCCGCGATCCCGGCAGTGAGACATGCCCTGATGGCGCGACAGCACGCCTTCAGACAGCCACCAGGGCTGGTGGCCGACGGCCGCGACATGGGGACTGTGGTATTTCCGGATGCCGGGCTTAAATTGTTTCTGACCGCCAGCGCCGAGGAGCGCGCGCAGAGGCGATATAAGCAGTTGATAAATAAGGGGGTTGGTGTTAATCTCAGCGCCCTTTTGCTGGATATTGAGGCGCGCGACCGGCGTGATGCCACGCGCAGCGTGGCGCCTCTGGTGCCAGCGGAGGATGCCGAGGTGGTGGATACCACCGATCTTGGCATCGAACAGGTCCTCGACCTGGTCATGGATAGAGTGGCAAGAAGCGGCGTGGTGGCACCCCAGTCCGGTCCATCACGACGTCAAACATAAATGACCCCGCATTGGCTGGAGTGCGGATATTCAGACTACATTTTCAGGATCAAAACCCTGCCATGAAGCGAGTGGTTGGGGCACTCCCGGGAATCATGCCCTGAATAGAGACATCAGGTATTGATATGAGCGAAAGCTTTGCAGAACTGTTTGAACAGAGTTTACAAGACATAGACATGAAGACCGGCTCCATTGTGACCGGCACCATCGTCGACATCGATCATGACTGGGTAACTGTCAATGCCGGACTCAAGTCCGAGGGCGTGATTCCCCGCCAGGAGTTTCTCGATGACAATGGTGAATTCAATCTCAAGATAGGCGATCAGGTCAAAGTGGCCCTGGATGCCGTCGAGGATGGCTTCGGTGCCACCCGTCTTTCCAGGGAAAAGGCCAAGCGTGCCGAGACCTGGATGGTATTGGAAGACGCATTCAAGAAAGATCAGGCTGTCATCGGCATTATCAATGGCAAGGTCAAGGGCGGCTTCACCGTGGATGTCAACACCATCCGTGCCTTCCTTCCTGGTTCCTTGGTGGATATCCGTCCTATCCGTGATACTACCCACCTCGAGGGCAAGGAACTCGAATTCAAGCTGATCAAACTGGACCAGAAACGCAACAACGTCGTGGTTTCCCGCCGCGCCGTGCTGGAATCTGCCAACAGCGCCGAGCGCGAGGAACTGCTTGCCAATCTGCAGGAAGGTCAGAGCATCAAGGGTATCGTCAAGAATCTCACCGACTACGGTGCCTTCGTTGACCTTGGTGGCGTTGATGGCCTGCTGCACATCACCGACATGTCCTGGAAGCGCATCAAGCACCCCAGCGAAATCGTCAATGTGGGTGATGAGATCGACGTCAAGGTGCTCAAGTTCGACCGCGATCGTAATCGCGTGTCCCTTGGTTTGAAGCAACTCGGCGAAGATCCCTGGGTCGATATCAAGAACCGTTACCCGGAAAACACCCGCGTCAAGGCCATTGTCACCAATCTTACTGATTACGGCTGCTTTGCCGAGTTGGAAGAAGGTGTCGAAGGTCTGGTGCATGTTTCCGAAATGGACTGGACCAACAAAAACATCCATCCTTCGAAAATCGTGCAGTTGGGTGACGAGGTAGAGGTGATGATTCTGGACATCGACCAGGAGCGTCGCCGTATTTCCCTCGGCCTCAAGCAGTGTCAGCAGAATCCATGGGATGCCTTCGCCGAGAAGTTCAAGAAAGGCGATCGGATCTCTGGCAGC
This sequence comes from Gammaproteobacteria bacterium, assembly GCA_050485205.1. Lineage (GTDB taxonomy): Bacteria > Pseudomonadota > Gammaproteobacteria > Pseudomonadales > Pseudohongiellaceae > JAVVEZ01. Next base: position 6,182 of record JBJHAY010000098.1, on the reverse strand, counting down.
ATCAAGTCCATTACCGACTTTGGCATCTTTATTGGCCTGGAAGGTGACATTGATGGCCTGGTGCATCTGTCCGACATTTCCTGGGATGAGCCCGGTGAACAGGCCGTGCGTCAGTACACCAAGGGTGACCAGTTGGAGACCGTCATACTCTCGATTGACCCGGAGCGTGAGCGCATTTCTCTCGGCATCAAGCAGTTGAGTGGAGATCCATTCGCCAACTTCGCCGCCGAAAATGAGAAGGGCAGCATCGTCAAGGGTGTTATCAAGGAAGTCGATGCCAAGGAAGCCGTTATCACACTGACCGAAGGTGTGGAAGGCGTTCTCAAGGCTTCCGAGATCAGCCGTGATCGCGTCGAGGATGCACGTAATGTGCTGAATGCCGGTGACGAGGTGGAAGTGATGGTGATCAGCGTGGATCGCAAGAACCGCGTGCTGAGCCTGTCCATCAAGGCACGGGAAATCGAGGAAGAGAAGGACTCCATCAAGGAGCACAACAAGCAGAGCGCCACCGTGGCACCCACCACTGTCGGTGATCTGATCAAGGCTCAGATGGAGAAAAAATGAACTGGCGCCCGGATAGGTAGCTGATATCAACCTGGCAATGATCGTTGTCGGGTTGATAGGTGGCACATGGATGTGCAATCGCTGTAAAGCGCGTGGCGTGAAAAAAATCAAGCAAACTTGATCAGTAAGGAAGGGCCATGACCAAGTCGGAACTGATAGAACGCATTGCTGCAAAGCAGACCCAGTTGTCCTCCAAGGATGTCGAGTTGGCGGTCAAGGCCATCATTTCCTACATGTCGGAAGTGCTGTCCGAGGGTGGACGGATCGAGATCAGGGGATTTGGCAGTTTTTCCCTGCACTATCGTGCTCCGCGCACCGGCCGCAATCCCAAGACTGGGGATCCGGTTCAATTGAGCGGAAAATATGTGCCGCATTTCAAGCCTGGCAAGGAATTGCGGGACAGAGTCAACGAGAGCCTCAATAACGGCGATCACTGAGCAGCGTTTCAAACTCTTCATACGAACGGCAGGCCTCTTCAGAGAGGCCTGCCGTTTTTTATCGTACAATGCCGCTTGAATTGGGTACGGGTGTGACATCCATGGCCAGGCTGCTGAAGCATTTATCTTTGATCCTCCTGTTGCTGGTGCTTGTGGCCGGCTTTGTGTTCGTCAGTTTCAATCCCCATGAAGTACCCCTCTGGCTGGTGCGGGAGTTTGCACCGCGGCCACTGGGACAGTGGCTGGTGCTGGCTTTTGTTGGCGGGGCCCTGGTGGGTTTGCTGCTGGGCTTCGGCATCATCTATCGCTTGCGTGGTCGCTTGGAAGTGCGTCAACTGCGCAAGCGCCTGCGGCAGTTGGAAGAAGACGCGGCTCTCAGGGACAATCTGCAACAAAAGAAGCCGAGACAGGGATGACACAGGCACAACACTTAATGATCGCATGGTGATGGAGAAATAAAAGTGAACATGAATCGACAGGGGAGCCCGGTGATCGTGGCGCTGGACTATGCCGATCCCGATGATGCCTTGGCGCTGGTGGCAAGACTTGAGCCCTCCCTGTGCCGGGTGAAGATTGGCAAGGAGCTGTTTACTGCCGCCGGTCCGGATTTGGTCAGGGCCATCGTTGGCAGAGGTTTTGATGTATTCCTGGATATGAAATTTCATGACATTCCCAATACCGTGGCGGGCGCGGTGAAAGCTGCCGCGGCGCTTGGTGTCTGGATGGTGAATGTGCATGCCAGTGGCGGTGGCGTCATGATGCGGGCCGCGCGCGAGGCACTGGGGCAAGGGCAAGGCCCGCTGTTGATTGCAGTCACGGTGCTGACCAGTATGAGCACGGAAGACTTGGCGCAAGTGGGGGTCAATGGTTCTGCCGAGGACCAGGTTCGACGCCTGGCTGGCCTGGCGCGGGAGTCGGGCATGGACGGCGTGGTCTGTTCGTCACGGGAAACACGCATGTTGCGAGCCGCAATGCCCGATGATTTCTGCCTGGTGACCCCAGGTATCAGGCCCAGAGGCGATGCCGCCGACGACCAAAAACGCATAGCCACGCCAGACCAGGCTTTGCAGGATGGCAGTGACTTCCTGGTGATTGGGAGGCCGGTTACACAAGCCGCGGATCCAACTGCCAAGCTGCGGGAAATCTTGTCGAGCTTGAGTACCGATTCGTGATGAAGTCAGTTGAAGTGGCTTTTCAACAGACTGCTAATATCCCTGCAAAATAAAATTTCTTTGCTAGAGTGTAGAGGGCAGCAATATCGCTGCGCCAATACAAGGAGCTTCCTATGAAAGGAGTCACATCACTCAGAGCCGGGTTGTTTTGCCTGATCATGGCTTTCATCCCACTAGTCCACGCCCAGTCGATGCCAGCGGAGACGGTGGCAGCAGAAACTCAACGTGTCAATGTCAACCAGGCTGATGCCGCCACTATCGCGAGGGTGCTCAACGGCATAGGGATGAGCCGGGCGGAAGCCATCGTTGCATGGCGCGAGGAGAATGGTGCGTTCAAGAGTGTGCAGGACCTGATGAAGGTCAGGGGAGTTGGTGAAGCTACCATTCAACGCAACTTGGAAAAAATCGTCTTTGAATAAGACAGTCCAGTTCTTGTGACGAGACGATTGGCACAGGGAAGTGCCACTCCAAAAACTTTGACAAGGTATGGCCCATCGGGTCTACTATCCCCGCGCTTCGGGCGCTCACCACGGCAGGATCATGCCGTCCCATCGTGCCGGCTTGAGTCGAACTGATGGCTGATTCTCTTCTCATGTCATAGAGGAATCCCGACTTTCAGCATGTTGGCCATTGCCTGCTTAGTTCTGTTGTTTTGCCTGTCCTTTGTCCTCAGTGGGCTGATTCGCCTTATTGCCTCGCGCCAGGGATGGTTTGATATGCCCAATGCCAGGAGCTCCCATATCAGACCTACACCAAAAGGTGGTGGTCTGGCATTTGCTCTGACCTCCAGCCTGGCATTCTGCGCACTGTACTTCTCGGGGTATCTGCCATGGCGCCCCTTGCTGGCCCTGCTGCTGGCACTGCCTCTGGCATTGATGGGGTGGTGGGATGACCTGTACCATCTCGGTGCCCGCGCACGCCTTGCGATTCAGGCCGTTATTTCCTTCAGCGGACTGATCCTGATGGGAGGATTGCCGGTGTTGCCTGTGTTCTCCGTCACAGCGGACTTTGGTTGGCTGGGGTATCTTGTGGGCCTGATCGGCATGATTTGGCTGATCAACCTGTATAACTTCATGGACGGTCTCGATAGCCTGGCAGGCTTGGAGGCTTGTTTCGTGATGATGGCAGTGGTCTTGATACTCTTGCTGGCTGAAGCGGGGATAAATCACGTCATCTTCCTGGCACCCCTGGTGGCGGTGCTTGGTTTTGTTTGCTGGAATCTCCCTCCGGCGAAGTTATTCATGGGAGATGCGGGCAGTAACTACCTGGGCTACTTGCTTGGCATGCTGGGCCTTTACTCGATCGCCATTGGGCATTTGAATGTCTGGTCATGGGCCATCTTGCTAGGGACGTTTATCGTCGACAGCACTGTGACACTGTGCAGACGGATGCGCCGAGGACAAGTGTGGTACCATGCGCATCGAACCCACGCTTATCAACACTGGGCCAGGCGCCTTGAGAGTCATGGTCGGGTCGTGACAGTACTGATGTTGATCAATGTGGCGTGGTTGTTGCCTTTGGCATACTGGAGCACGGCATGGCCGCAGGGAGGCTTGGCTCTGACCGTGGTGGCCTACGCCCCCCTGGCCTGGATTGCCTGGAAAAGTGGCGCCGGCGTCGAAGCGTTGGTGGAGGGAAGGCCCGGCGCCTGAGTCAGGCGCAAGCAATATATATAAGAAGCGGGTAAGCACGCATGAGTCTATATACCTTTCCATTGTCCCGTTCTGTCAAGCAACTGATGATGATGCTGGCGGACGCGGTCATGCTTCCCGCCGCGCTCTGGCTTTCCTTCGTTCTGGTAAATTCGGGCTACCTGGTCAGCAATCCAGAACAATTCCTCATCTACTTCGTCCTGGCAACTGCCAGCAGCATCGTTATTTTCTACAAGATGGGCCTCTACAGCACTGTGTTGCTCTACATGGGCTTGCATTCCGCCATGGTGATCCTTCAGTGCGTGTCTCTTTCCACCCTGGTCCTGGCCGCGCTGGTCTATACCACGGCCAGCGCGGAATTCCCCGGTGCGGTATTGCCCATCTTCTGGATGCTGTCCTTGCTGATGGTTGGCGGTTCGCGCTTCACCGCGAAGATTGTGCTGCACAACCTGATACAGAATTTTCGTCCCAAGGAGCCAGTGATCATCTACGGGGCTGGTAGTTCCGGGATGCAGTTGGCCGCGGCACTGCTCAATGGCAATCAGTACTTGCCGGTGGCCTTTGTGGATGACAATCGTTTGTTGATCGGCAACACCGCCAACGGCATTCGCGTCTGTGGGCCATCATCGCTGTATGAGTTGATTGAAAATTACTCGGTGCGTCAGATTTTTCTCGCCATTCCTTCCGCAACCCACGCAGAGCGCAAGCACATTCTCAACTGCCTGGAGCATTATCCGGTTCACGTACGCACAGTCCCTGACTTGTTCGACATGCTTTCCGGCAAGGTGGGCGTGGATGAAGTCAGGGATATTGATATCGAGGACTTGCTTGGGCGTGACATTGTCCCCCCCGATCCGCAATTGATGGGTGCCTGTATTGAGAATCAAGTGGTCTTGGTGACTGGTGCTGGGGGATCCATCGGTTCGGAGTTGTGCCGCCAGATAATCAAACTGCGGCCGGCCCATCTGATTCTTTATGACAATTCCGAATATGGGCTTTACACCATAGAAAGTGAGCTGCTGGAAAGCCTGCGGGCGATGGAGGATACCAGGCAAACCAGGATAGTGGCTTTGCTGGGTTCCGTGCGTAACCGGGTACAGGTGGAAAATGCCATTCGCAAGTTCGGGGTCAAGACTGTATATCATGCCGCAGCCTACAAGCAGGTGCCCATGGTGGAGAAAAACATCATCGAAGGCGTGCAGAACAATATCTTCGGCACGCTGGTGGTGGCGCAGGCAGCGGAGAGCCTTGGCGTGGAAAACTTTGTGTTGATATCCACTGACAAGGCGGTACGTCCAGCCAATATAATGGGGGCTACCAAGCGCTTTGCGGAGCAGATATTGCAGTCCATGGCGGCGCGTGGCAGCAACACCCATTTCTCCATGGTGCGTTTTGGCAATGTGCTGGGCTCTTCCGGGTCCGTGGTGCCATTGTTCCGCAAGCAGATCAGCCAGGGAGGTCCCATCACTGTCACCCATTCCGAGGTCACGCGCTATTTCATGACCGTGCAGGAAGCTGCGCAGTTGGTGATTCAGGCCGGCTCCATGGCATCCGGGGGTGATGTTTTTGTGCTCGACATGCATGAGCCGGTGAGAATCGTCGATCTTGCGCGCAAAATGATTCACTTGATGGGTTATGTGGTGAGAGATGACAAAACCCCAAATGGCGACATCGCCATTGAATACACGGGATTGCGGCCTGGCGAAAAACTTTATGAAGAGTTGTTGATTGGCGAGTCGGTGACAGGAACGGAGCATCCCAAGATCATGCGTGCCGAAGAAGACTTCTTGTCGTGGCCGCAATTGGAGCAGCTACTGGATCGTCTGGAGCGGGCCTGTGCCACGCTTGACCAGCAGTTGATCCGGGAGGTGCTGAGTGAGGCCATCGGGGGCTTTGTCTCAAAGGAAGAAGCCAGCGACCCGATGTTGGAACAGTATGCCAAGGATGCAGCCCAACAGACTGCCGTACAGCAGGATGACAAGGTTACCCGATTGTTTCGCCACTGAGATAGCGATCAGCGCGGTTGGCACTTCCCATGGTTTATTGACCATGCTGGAGTGGTGGATGTTGAGACGAAAGCAGGATGGTCAGGAAACTTGTACCACCCCCCTGAATTGAATCTGGCCTTATGCCTGAATCACACCGCTGTTCGATTCACCATTCATCATGTACTCATACGCTATTCACTGATAGGGCCGAGTGCAGCTGGTAGCCATGTGCCACATCCGTGGCGATCATGACGAACAAAGGTGTAGAAGGGGGGTGACTGAATTTGGCTGCCCAACCTGGGCTCGAACCAGGAACCAAGTGATTAACAGTCACCTACTCTACCATTGAGCTATTGGGCAGTAGCGGGA
>JBJHAY010000097.1:0-10665 GCA_050485205.1 Gammaproteobacteria bacterium | reverse complement strand
CTGCCGACGAAATCCGCCGCTCTGGCGCCAGGGACGTGCCCGAGCTGCTTGACCGAGTCACGGGCCTGAATACATTGCGCTGGACCAACAGCGGGGTTGATGTGGGGATTCGCGGCTACAACAAGGCCTTTTCTTCACGCATTCTGGTGCTGATCAATGGCCGACAGGTCTATGCCGACCACTACGGCTACACGCCCTGGAGCTCACTACCAGTGGAACTGGGAGAAATCCGCCAGATAGAAGTCGTCAAAGGCCCCAACAGCGCGCTTTACGGATTCAATGCGGTTGGCGGTGTCATCAACATCATCACCATGAACCCACTGCATGACGACGTCGGCTACGCCACCCTGCGCGGCGGCACCCAGGACCACGTGGAATTTTCCAGCGCCAAATCCATTGCCCTCGGCCAAGATGGCGCCATCAGGATTTCCGCGGGGCTGCGCAGAAATGATGACTTCTCCACTGCCTTGAACGTGCTTGATTTCAACCCCAGGCGTGGCGATGAGCGAAACTCCCTCAGCCTTGACGCCCATTTCAGGCTGCAACCCAATGTAGAACTGGACCTGGAAGCATCCTGGACCCAAACCGGCCAGCCCAACATGGTGCCCATGTACAGCCTTGCCTTCGAGGAAACCGAAACCCGCTCCCTGAAAGCCCAACTCACTGCCGACACCGATTACGGCATAATCCAGGGCATGGTGTTCAGCAACTGGCTGGACAATGACGTATTCATTTCCTACTTCGATTTTCTTACCGGTGAGGTGATTGAGTCCCAGAACCCCGACATTTTTTTCAACAACCGTCTTACCATGGCCCAACTACAGGACATATTCAAAGTTGGCATCAACCATACCTTTCGTGTTGGCGCGGAATTCCGTAACGGCAATCTCAATACCACGCCAGTGGCCGGAGGCAAGGTTTCCTATGACGTGTACTCCGCCAGCGGCATGTGGCAGTGGCAACTGACACCAGCCATTGCACTGACCACTGCGCTCAGGAATGATCATTTGCGCTTGAAGCGAAAGGGTTTCATGCCAGCATTCCTGCCTCTCGGCAATGAAGACTGGGACCGCTCCATCAACCGCACCAGCCTCAATGCCGGCCTGGTCTGGAACGTTTCAGCCACCGACACACTCAGGTTCATCATGGCGCGTGGCATGCAGTTGCCCAGCCTCTTTGATTTGGGTGGCAATCTACAGGAATTTCCCGTTCCACCCGAATTCGGGCCGATTCCCTTCGCTTATGTCAGCGGCCTGCCCGATTTGAGACCCAGCAGCGTGGTGAATTACGAAATTGGCTGGGATCGCATTCTTGACCACATCGACGCTGAGTTTCATGCCGCTGCGTTTCGCGGCCGGACCAGCAATATCATTGCCAATGCCGGCGCCTTTGATCCGGAAATTAACCTTTTTGGCGGCCCCGCCAACATCGGCAGCTCAAGCACCCACGGCCTGGAGTTGACCCTGAAGGGAGCCATTGGTCCACAGTGGCATTGGGGGGTGGGATACATTCACCAGCAAATCCGCGACAGCATTGGCGAGGACTATCCCGCCTGGCTAAGCTACACAAACTTCGAACTCACCACTCCCCGCCACATTGCCAATCTCAATCTCGGCTGGCAACAAGGCGCCTGGGAAGTGGACGCCTTTCTGCGGGTACAGTCGCGCTTTCGCGGTATCAGGGCAGATGACAACTTCATCTTTGACCCGGAGGACATAGAGTTCGTGAACGTGCCCGATGTGATACGTCCGATCCCAGGCTACGCTGCCTTTGACGGCCGTATCGGCTACCGCCTCAACGACAGAGTGAGCTTTTCTCTCTCTGGTCAGAACCTCCTCAGGGGCAGCCAACAGCAAACCACGGGACCAATGGTAGAGAGGCGCCTCTTCGGTACCGTCACCCTGCGTTTTTGAACAGTAGCTCTTCCAGCGTGCTGGAGTTTCCGGGGAAGCGGAAGCTCGGTAGAATTTCCTGCAAGGGCAGCAACACAAAGTGCCGTAAATGTGCCCGTGGATGTGGCAGGCTCAGACGCGCGGTTTGACGAATTTCCTGCTTGAAGGCGATCAGATCAAGATCCAGCGTCCTGGCTTCGTTGACGATGCCTGAGCGCTGCCGGCCCATGGCCAGCTCAAGTTCCTGCAACTTGTCCAACAGACTTTCAGGCGTCTCATCGGGCAAGGGATGAAAAGCCACAACCGCATTGACGAAAGGTGGGGAACCGGGTGGACAATCCACCGGCTCGGTGACCAACAACGAGGAAACCAGCAAGGGACTGGCGGAAAGTGACGACAGCCTTTCAAGCGCGGCCTGCAAGGTTTCCAGAGGCCCGCCCACCCCTGAGGGTAGGTTGGCACCCAAGGCCACAACTGCCATTGCAGCAGGATCAGCCTCGCCGCTCCTCATTGCCCCTCCTCGGTCAGACAAAAGCTCAGTGATACTGCGCCGACAACTCATGCACCGCATCAATGAACACGCTCACCCGTTCCGGATTCACGTGCTGGTGGATGCCATGACCGAGGTTGAAGACATGGCCATTGCCATGACCAAACTGGGCGAGAATCAATGCCACTTCCTGGCGAATGCGATCTGCCGGGGCGTACAGCACTGAAGGGTCCATGTTGCCCTGCAAGGACACGATATCACCGATTCTCGAACGCGCCTGACTGATGTCGATGGTCCAGTCCAGGCCCACGCAGTCACAACCGCTGCCGGCGATCATTTCCAGCCACAATCCACCATTCTTGGTGAAGACGATGGCAGGCACCTGGCGGCCCTCGTGTTCCTTGATCAAGCCCTGCACGATGCGGTGCATGTACTGCAAGGAAAATACCTGATAGGCATGGGGGCTCAATATGCCACCCCAGGTATCGAATATCTGCACCGCCTGGGCGCCAGCTCTGATCTGAGCGTTCAAATAATCAATTACAGACAGGGTGATCTTTTCCAGCAGTTCATGCATCAGCACGGGATCATTCATCATCATGCGTTTGATCAATGAGAAGTCCTTGCTGGCGCCGCCTTCCACCATGTAGGTGGCGATGGTCCAGGGGCTGCCGGAAAAACCAATCAAGGGCACCTGGCCATTCAATTCACGCCGGATCAGACGCACGGCATCCATGACATAACTCAAGTCGCTTTCAGCCTTGACCACGGGCAAGGCATCCACATCGGCCGCGGTCACCACCGGCTTCTGAAAACGGGGACCTTCACCCTCGGCAAAATACAGGCCCAGGCCCATGGCATCGGGAATGGTGAGAATGTCGGAAAAAAGAATGGCGGCATCCAGGGCGTAGCGGCGTAGCGGCTGAAGCGTCACCTCACAGGCCAGTTCCGGGTTCTGGCACAGATTCATGAAATTGCCAGCCTTGGCGCGGACTTCACGGTACTCGGGAAGATAACGCCCCGCCTGGCGCATCATCCACACAGGAGTCACATCCACCTCTTCACGCAGGAGAGCTTTCAGAAAACGATCGTTCTTCAATGGGGCCGGGGACATCTGGACTCCTTGCTGCTGTGGTCGTAGGCAACACCCACTCCCGTGATTCTTTTTCAGGTCACCCCTGTAAGAGCGAATTCTGCTTAGGCCACCCTCAAGCTGTCTTCAAGGGCAGGCTCCTACAAAGAGTCTTTATGTGGCATGCCGGTCAGGCTGCTACAAGGGCTTTCCCAAAGCAGTTGTCGCGAGCAGAACTCGCTTCTACAGAGGGGACCCAGGATTAACCGGATTTGTTCCGCGCCCTCAAACTTCCAGGTAATCGAGAATGCCATTGGCGGCCTGACGGCCTTCCCAGATGGCTGTGACCACCAGGTCGGCACCACGTACCATGTCGCCACCGGCAAAAATCTTTTCGTTAGTGGTCTGGAAAGCATGAGCACCATGCTCAGGCGCCAACACTCGTCCCTTGTCATCGGTTTCGATGCCGAAATCCTTGAACCAGGGAGCGGGACTTGGCTGGAAGCCAAAGGCAATCAATACGGCATCCGCTTCCAGCACTTCTTCACTTCCTGGTACTTCCTCGGGGCGGCGACGGCCATTGGCATCGGGGGCACCAAGCCGGGTCTGCACGAACTTGACGCCGGTGGCCTTGCCGTTTTCACCAACGATTTCCACCGGCTGACGATTAAACAGAAACTTGACCCCTTCCTGGCGCGCATTCTCCACTTCGCGGCGGGAGCCGGGCATGTTGTCCTCGTCGCGACGATAGACACAGGTCACGGAGGCGGCATTCTGCCGGATCGCGGTGCGGTTACAGTCCATGGCGGTATCCCCGCCACCAAGCACGATCACCTTGCGGCCATCCATGTTGATGTAATGGGCGGGATCCTTGTCCAGACCCAAGTGGTAATTGGTATTGGCCACCAGGTAAGGCAAGGACTCGTACACGCCTTGGAAGTCTTCGCCGGGGAAGCCGCCCTTCATGTACTTGTAAGTGCCCATGCCGAGGAACACAGCATCGAACTCGTTGAGAATGGACTCGAACGACACATCCTTGCCCACTTCGGTATTGAGACGGAATTCCATGCCCATTTCCTCGAAAATCTCGCGACGCAACTCCATCACGCTCTTTTCCAGCTTGAACATTGGGATGCCGAAAGTCAGCAGACCGCCAATTTGGGGATAGCGGTCAAAAACCACTGGTTTGACGCCAGCACGCACCAGCACGTCGGCACAGCCCAGACCGGCGGGGCCGGCACCGATGATGGCCACACGCTTGTCGGTGGGCACCACTTTGGACATATCCGGGCGCCAGCCCATGGCAAAGGCCGTGTCGACAATGTATTTTTCCACATTGCCGATGGTGACGGCGCCAAAGCCATCATTCAGGGTGCAGGCACCCTCGCACAACCTGTCCTGGGGACAGATGCGGCCGCAGACTTCCGGCAGGGTATTGGTCTGATGGCAGAGTTCCGCCGCCTCCAGAATATTGCCTTCCGACACCAGCTTGAGCCAGTTGGGAATGTAGTTATGGACCGGACATTTCCATTCGCAGTAGGGGTTGCCACATTCCAGGCAACGGTCCGACTGCACAGCGGCTTCCGGCTGCTGGAAATCGTCGTAGATTTCCACGAATTCGGTCTTGCGTGTTTCAATCGGCTTTTTCTCGGGATCTATCCGCGGCGTGTTGACGAAGCGGAAAGTATCCTTGGCCTTGGCTTTTACAATAATGTCTGACATCGCAGTAAATGCTCGTTATTGGGGGTTCAAGGTCACGTCGTTGAGCAGCATTTCCAGGCTGGCGGCCTTGGGCTTCACCAGCCAGAACTTGCGCAGATAATCCAGATAGTTATCCAGAATGTGCTGCCCCCAGGCGCTGCCGGTTTCGGCGACATACTCCTGAATGACCCCACGCAGATGGTTACGGTACTGTTCCATGCCCTCGTTGCGGATGCGGTGCACTTCCACCAGTTCATGGTTGTAGCGATCGACAAAGTCCTTGTCCAGATCCAGCACGTAGGCAAAACCACCTGTCATGCCCGCGCCGAAGTTGTGACCGGTCTTGCCCAACACCGTCACCAGGCCACCGGTCATGTACTCACAACAGTGGTCCCCTGCTCCTTCGACAACGGCAAAGGCCCCGGAGTTGCGTACACCGAAACGTTCACCAGCGACTCCGGCCGCAAACAGCTTGCCACCAGTGGCGCCATAGAGGCAGGTATTGCCGACAATGGAGGTCTCGTTGGACTTGAAGCCACTGCCAGGTGGCGGCACTATCACCAGCTTGCCACCGGCCATGCCCTTGCCCACATAGTCGTTGGACTCGCCCACCAGATGCATGTGCAGACCACCGGCATTCCAGGCCCCGAAACTCTGACCAATGGAGCCGTTGAGCTTGATATTGATAGGCGTTTCGGCCATGCCCTGGTTGCCATGGCGCCTGGCGATTTCACCGGAAAGGCGGGCACCGATGGAGCGGTTGTAGTTGTACACACGATAGCTGAATTCGCCACCCAGCTTGCCCTCGATGGCGGGCAACATGTCCTTGACCATTTGTTCCGCCAGTTCGCCCTTGTCCAGGGGAGGATTGCGGCTGGTAACGCAGTAACGCTCCTTCTCTTCCGGAATATGATCATTGTGCAGCATGCGGGTGAGATCGATATTGGCCTGCTTGTCGGTCTGCGGTGGCAATTGCACCAACAGATCGGTGCGGCCGATCAGATCCACCAGATTCCTGACACCCAGTTTTGCCAGCCACTGCCGGGTATCCTGGGCCACGAAACGGAAGTAGTTCATCACCATCTCGGCCTGGCCGATGAAGTGCTGGTCACGCAAGCCCTTGTCCTGGGTGGCAACGCCAGTGGCGCAGTTGTTCAAATGACAGATGCGCAGGTATTTACAGCCCAGGGCCACCATGGGCGCAGTGCCGAAACCAAAGCTTTCGGCTCCCAGAATGGCAGCCTTGATGACATCAAGGCCGGTCTTGAGACCACCGTCTGTCTGCAGGCGGATGCGACCACGCAGGTCATTGGCGCGCAAGGCCTGATGCACTTCACTCAAACCCAGTTCCCAGGGGGTGCCCGCATAGCGGATCGAGGTAAGGGGACTGGCGCCGGTGCCGCCATCATGGCCGGAGATGGTGATCAGGTCGGCATAGGCCTTGGCCACGCCGGCGGCAATGGTGCCAACGCCTGGGCCGGCCACCAGTTTCACCGAGACCATGGCCTGGGGATTGACCTGTTTCAGGTCGAAGATCAACTGCGCCAGATCCTCGATGGAATAAATGTCATGATGCGGTGGCGGCGAAATAAGAGTGACACCAGGCACTGAATAGCGTAGCCGCGCAATCAGTTCATTCACCTTGCTGCCCGGCAATTGGCCGCCCTCGCCAGGCTTGGCGCCCTGGGCAATCTTGATCTGCAGCACTTCCGCGTTCACCAGATAGTGCGGTGTGACGCCGAAACGGCCGGAGGCGATCTGCTTGATCTTGGAAACCCGGTTGGTGCCATAGCGGGCAGGATCTTCACCGCCTTCGCCCGAGTTGGAACGGCCGCCGAGGCGGTTCATGCCTTCGGCCAAGGCCTCGTGGGCTTCTGGAGAAAGCGCCCCCAGGGACATCCCTGCGGAGTCGAAGCGCTTGAGAATGGTGTCGATGGGCTCCACCTGCTCGATGTCGATGCCAGACAGGTCTTCGCGCAGGGCCAGCATGTCGCGCAGGGCTGAGATGGGCCGGTTGTCCACCAGCTGGGCGAATTTGCGGTAGGTGTCATAGTCACCACTGCGCACCGCCTCTTGCAGTGTTCCCACCACATCGGGATTGAACATGTGATACTCACCGCCATGAATGAACTTCAGCAGTCCACCCTGGGCGATTTTCTTGCGCGGCAACCAGGCATCGTGGGCGAGCTTGGCCTGTTCATCCTGCAGATGCCCGAAAGTGGCTCCACGGATACGGCTCAAAGTACCAGGGAAGCACAGTTCCACCACTTCGTCATCGAGACCGACGATTTCGAACAACTGGGCGCCACGGTAGGAGCTGATGGTGCTGATGCCCATCTTGGACAGAATTTTCAGCAGTCCCTTGTTGATCCCCTTGCGGTAATTCTTGTGGGCCACCAGGGGATCGATGCCGACGATGCCCTTGCGCACCAGGCGGTCGATGACGTCATAACTCAGATAAGGATAAACCGCGGTGGCGCCATAGCTGATGAGACAGGCGATCTGATGGGGATCGCGGGCGCTGGCGGTTTCCACCACCAGGTTGGTGTCACAGCGCAATCCCTTCACACTGAGATGGTGATGAATGGCGGCGGTGGCCAACAACGCATGAACCATCAGCTTGCCCTGGCTGGGCATGCGCTCGGAAATGAACAGCAGCACCTTGCCGGCACGGGCGGCGGCTTCGGCTTCGGCCAGCACATTCAGAATCGCCTGCTTGAGACCAATGGCGGGATCATATTCCAGACTGATGTGGGCGGGATCAAAACCCGGCCGGTCCAGATGCATCAGGTTGTAGAACTTGTGCGGAGACAGCAGGGGTGAACGCAGAATCACCCGGTTGGCGTGCTCCGGGGTTTCCTCGAAGATGTTCAGCTCACGCCCCATGCGGGTTTCCAGGGACATGACGATGCTTTCGCGCAAGGAGTCGATGGGTGGATTGGTGACCTGGGCGAACTGCTGACGGAAGTAGTCATACAGTGGCCGGATTTGCCGCGACAGCACCGCGATGGGAGTGTCGTCGCCCATGGAGCCGGTACCCTCGGCGCCCTTTTCCGCCAGGGGGCGGAATACCTGGTCGGTCTCCTCGAAGGTGACCTGGAACATCTTCATGTGGACTTCGCAGTCTTCATCCGACATGGGCGTCAGTTCCGGCGCCTGCTCGGAAAGACGGGACTCCACGAAGCTGGTGTTCTCGGCGATCCACTTGGCATAGGGCTGACGTTGCTTCAGGTAATCGGCGATGTCGTCGGAGAACAGGATGCGGCCGGTGTCGGTGTCCACCACCAGGATGTCGCCGGGGCCGACACGACCCTTGGATACCACGTCCTCCGGTTCGTAATCATTGACCCCGATCTCGGAAGCAGCCACCAGGTAGCCGTTCTTGGTCAGCACCCAGCGCGAGGGCCGCAGACCGTTGCGATCCAACACGCACACGGCCTTGCGACCATCGGTCAACACCACGCCGGCGGGGCCATCCCAGGCTTCCATGTGCAGGGAGTTATAAGTGTAGAAGCTGCGCAGGTCGGCATCCATGTTTTCCATGTTCTGCCAACTGGGGGGCATGATCAGACGGATGGCCTGGAACAGATCCATGCCGCTGGTCACCAGCAGTTCCAGCATGTTGTCCATGGAAGAGGAGTCGGAGCCAGTGGTATTCACCACTGGGGCGATGGCCTCAATGTCGGGAATCGCGGCCGAGCGCAGCTTGTTGATGCGCGCCATGGCCCAGTTGCGGTTGCCCTGAATGGTATTGATCTCACCATTGTGGGCCAGCATCCGGAACGGCTGGGCCAGGGGCCAGCGCGGCAGGGTATTTGTGGAAAAGCGCTGGTGGAAGGTGCAAATGGCGGTTTCGATGCGCTCATCATGCAGATCGTCGAAGAAGTTCGGCAGATCCACCGGCATCATCAGTCCCTTGTAGGACAGCACGGTGTTGGAGAGGCTGCAAATGTAGAAATCCGGATCCTGTTCCAGCCGGTTCTCGGCCTTGCGGCGAGCCACGAACAATTTCACCGCCAGCGCCTGGCTGTCGATGCCAGGTGCGTTGACGAAGACCTGCTCGATGCGCGGCATGTTGGCCTGGGCCATGCGGCCGCAAACTTCCGGATTGCAGGGCACCACGCGCCAACCCACAACGCTCAGGCCGGCACTGGTCAATTCCTGCGCCAGGGTCTCGCGGGCAGTGGCGGCCTTGGCTTCATCCTGGCTGAGGAAGATCATGCCGATGCCGTAGTCATCGCTCAATTCGGCACCCAGGCTTTCCCTGGCCACCGCGCGCAGGAAGCCATCGGGCTTCTGCATCAACAGGCCACAACCGTCGCCGGTGACGCCATCTGCGGCGATACCACCGCGGTGAGTCATGCAGGTCAGGGAGCTGATCGCCGTCCTCAGCAGATCATGGCTGGCCTTTCCTTCAATCTGGGCAACCAGGCCAAAGCCACAGTTATCCTTGAACTCATCCGGGTGATAAAGCCCCATCCTCATACACTACTCTCTGACGGTTTAGATAGATCGATTGCGAAATACCGGGGGAACAATCGGGAAAAGAAAAATTTGGCTGTTTTGAAACGAGCCCGCCATTTTACACAAAGGGGGAAGCCAGGAACAAGTGCGGATATTTTGAGCCCCGAAGAACCCTGTCGGAGACCGCTGGAAAACCACGAAGGCCCCCGGAAATACTGGGACTCACAAATGTCACCGATACTTCCTGAAACCATCAACACACGGATTCATGCAGCTATTGGGGCTGATCAGAGACTCCCTGGGTGAAGTCAGGCCTGTTCACACAAGGCCGCGCCGGCCCCGAGGGTGGCGGACAGGACGGCTGGGTCGATTCCCCCCTTTACAACAGCCCGGCCCAGGTCATCCAGCAGAATGAAACGGATCTTGCCCATGTCGGCCTTCTTGTCCTTGGCCATCAGGGCCAGGTAGCGGCTTTCATCGATCTCGGCCGGAGGAATCACCGGCAGATCCGCCGACAATACCAACTGCTTCACCTCACGGGCCTGATCCAGACTGATCATGCCGAGCCGGCAGGACAGGTCGGCCGCCATCACCATGCCGGTGGCCACCGCTTCTCCGTGCAGCCAGTTGCCATAACCCATGGCGGTTTCGATGGCATGGCCAAAGGTATGCCCCAGGTTGAGTATGGCTCTGATGCCGCCTTCCCGTTCATCCATGGCAACGATGGCAGCCTTGCACTCGCAGCTGACCTTGATGGCATGGGCCAGGGCTGCCTTGTCGCGGGAAAGCAGCGCCTGCATATTGTCGGACAACCACCCCATGAAGGGGGCATCGTTGATGAGGCCATACTTGATCACCTCGGCCAGCCCCGCCTTGAGCTCCCGGTCTGGCAGGGTATCCAGGGTGCCTGTATCCGCCAGCACACACTTGGGCTGATAGAAGGCCCCCACCATGTTCTTGCCCAGGGGGCGGTTGACACCGGTCTTGCCGCCGACAGAGGAATCCACCTGCGACAGCAGGGTGGTGGGAATCTGTATGAAGTCGAC
>JBJHAY010000096.1:0-10683 GCA_050485205.1 Gammaproteobacteria bacterium | reverse complement strand
GTTCTGTCTGCCCTGAAATTGCTGGATCTGCAGATCATCAATAACGAGTATCTGCAAGTCCAGGGAAATGCCCGGACAGTGCGCACCGAAGTGCTGGAGGCGCATCGTGGCATCATCATGGATCGTAATGGCGAGCCCCTGGCGATCAGCACGCCGGTACAATCACTCTGGATCAACCCCCGACAGATATTGCAGGAACGGGACAAGTGGCCCTTGTTTGCCGAAGCCATTGAAAGGGAAGGCGTTGATGCCAAGCAGCTGTGGGAACGGGTGCTGGCCAATTCCACCCGGGAGTTCCTCTACGTCAAGCGCCGCATGGTGCCCGCCGATGCACAACGCATCATGGATCTTGGCCTCAGTGGTGTGTACATGCGCGAGGAATACCGGCGCTACTACCCATTGGGTGAGGTAGCCGCTCACATCGTTGGCCTGACTGATGCCGACGACCGCGGTCAGGAGGGGTTGGAACTCACCTATGAAGAATGGCTGACTGGCAAGCCAGGGGCCAAGCAGGTGTTGAAGGATCGCCGTGGCGGCATCATTCGTGACGTCAAGACCATTGCAGTGGCAGAGCCGGGGAATGATCTTGAATTAAGTATCGATTCCCGTATTCAGTACCTTGCCTACCGCGCGCTCAAGGAAGAAGTCACCAGGCGCCAGGCTGTGTCAGGCACGGCCGTGGTGCTGGATGTGGCCACGGGAGAAGTGCTGGCCATGGTCAATCAGCCATCCTACAACCCCAACAATCGCAATAATCTCAATCGCGCCGAGATGCGCAATCGTGCCCTCGTTGATTTGCTGGAGCCTGGCTCCACCGTCAAGACTTTCACTGTTACCGCAGCCCTGGAAAGCGGGTTGTTTGATACCTCTTCCGTCATCGATACCAATCCCGGCTACATTCGTGTCGATCGTGCCACGATCCGTGACCCAGTCAACTATGGCCAGTCGGATTTGCGCAGAATCATCGCCAAGTCCAGCCAGGTGGGAGCCATCAAACTGGGACTGGCCATGGGGCCGGAACCCATGTTGGATGTATTGGGAAGGGTTGGTTTCGGTCAGCCAATCGGCACGGGATTCCCAGGCGAAGCCTCTGGTGTTTTGCCAACCAGAGAGCGTTGGAGCCGCGCCGATATCGCCACCATGGCCTATGGCTATGGATTCCAGGTCTCCCCCTTGCAGCTTGCCCAGGCCTACATGGTCTATGCCAATGGCGGCATCAAGAAACCAATTTCATTGCTGAAGGTGCATGAGCCGCCTGAAGGCGAGAGGGTGTTGGATCAGCGTACTGTTGCGCAATTGATTCCCATGCTGGAATCCGTGGTGGATACCGGTATGGGTGGCACCGGAGTAAGAGCCGCGATTCCATCCTATCAAGTGGCCGGCAAGACCGGCACCGCGTGGAAATATGATGTGGCCCGAGGCGGTTATGACAATCGCAACTATGTTTCGCTGTTCGCTGGGTTTGCCCCAGCCAATGATCCCAGAATCGTAGCAGTGATCACCATACATGAGCCCAAGGGTGATGAGGTTGGTGGCGGCCAGGTCGCGGCACCGGTATTTGCCAAGATTGCGGCTGGCGCCATGCGCATACTGAATGTGGCGCCAGGCACATCAGCAAGCGGTGCGCGAGAGATCAAGCTTTCTGCGCTTGGCCGAGAAGGTGGAAATAGCCGGGGTGAGTGGTGAATACCGTGAAGCTCGATAATCAACAACAAACGCTTGGGACGCTGTTGGCCCCCTATGCCGATGTGCGCCCGGAGCATGATGTCAATGTTGTGGGCATTACCCTGGACAGCCGTGAAGTGCGACCGGGCGATTTGTTTCTGGCAATTCCCGGAGGTGCCACAGACGGTCGGCATTATATTGACGAGGTCTTACAAAAGAAGGCGGCAGCGGTGTTGGTGGAAGCAGGTCCTGGTTGGGAGAGCGCGCAGCTGATGCAGGGAATACCAGTGATACCCGTTACCGAACTTGGCAATCGCGCGGGGTGCATAGCAGCCAGGTTCCACGGAGACCCAGCCAGAAAATTGCGCATGATTGGCATCACCGGGACCAATGGTAAAACCAGTTGCAGTCAGTTTATCGCCCAGGCCTTGGAACATTTGGGTCATTCCTGCGGTATCTGTGGCACCCTGGGTTATGGATTGTTTGGTCAGATGCAGGCGATGGGTGGGCAGTCGGTGCCTGGCACCACGCCAGATGCGGTAACACTGCAAAGAATTCTGCGGGAAATGTGCGATGCCAAGGCGGAATTCATCAGCATGGAGGTTTCTTCCCATGCACTCGAGCAGCGCAGGGTGAACCCTGCTGACTTTGAATTGGCTCTCTTTACCAATTTGAGCCGGGATCATTTGGACTACCACGGCACCATGGAAAATTATGGCGCTGCCAAGCGCAAGCTGTTTACCAGTCCGCAGCTGAAGGTGGCAGTGGTGAACCAGGATGATCAATATGCTTCAAAAATTCTCAATGCGCTTGCCACGGGTGTGCGTGCCTATACCTACAGTTTGAGTGATCCTGGCGCCAGAATTCATGCTCGCGATGTGCGTCATGGGCCGGACGGCAGCAGCGCCAACATTATTACGCCATGGGGCAGGGGCGTGTTGAAGACTGCCCTGCTGGGCAGTTTCAACATGAGTAACCTGGTGGGCGTATTGACCTCGGTGTTGGCGCTTGAGGCAGATAAGCCGGATTTCAGTTTTACGCGTGTGCTTGAGGCAGTTGCGGCAGTGAAACCGGTACCGGGCCGCATGGAAACCTTGAGCGATGGCACCTTGATGGTAGTAGTGGATTATGCCCATACACCAGACGCCCTGCGCAACGCACTCACTGCCTTGCGAGAGCA
The DNA here is from genome assembly GCA_050485205.1 of Gammaproteobacteria bacterium. GTDB lineage: Bacteria > Pseudomonadota > Gammaproteobacteria > Pseudomonadales > Pseudohongiellaceae > JAVVEZ01. The sequence goes on along the minus strand of JBJHAY010000096.1, from coordinate 7,838 downwards.
TTACAGTGATGGCAGTGTCTGGTGTGTATTTGGCTGTGGTGGCAACCGTGATCGAGGCAAGCGTCCACTGATGGCAGAGGCCGCCGAGGCGCTGGCGGACAACATCATCATCACTGATGACAATCCCAGAACCGAAGCATCGATGGAGATTATTCAACAAATCCTGTTGGGTATCAGCGACAAGCAAAAAGTCGCTGTAATCAATGACAGAGCCAAGGCAATAGAGCATGCGATTCTTAATGCAGAGCCGGGAGATGTGGTGCTGATCGCAGGCAAGGGCCATGAACAGTATCAGGATGTCGGAGGCAGTCGCATGGCCTTCAGCGATGTATCCCAGGCCCGGCTTTCGCTCAACAAGCGCGTGCACGCGCCAGGGAGGGCATGACATGTTCAGAACCATCATGCTGAGTGAACTGGCAAGAGAATGCAGCGGCCAATTGATTGGAGAGGACGTCGGTTTTACTGGTCTTTCCATCGATACAAGGACATTGCAGACCGGTGACTTGTTCTTTGCCATCAAGGGGCCAAATTTCAATGCCCTGGATTTTCTCGACATGGCGAGGGAAAAAGGCGCGGTTGCCGTCGTCGTTGATCAGCCCGTGGCAGACATCAATCTTCCTGTGCTGAGCGTGGCTGATGTCAAGCTTGCCCTGGGCAAGGCGGGCGTGCTCAACAGAAGGCTTTCCAAGGCTCGTTTCGTTGCGCTCACCGGTAGTCAGGGCAAGACCACTGTCAAGGAAATGGCGGCGGCAATCCTGGCCCGGCGAGGCCAAGTGCTATCCACCAGGGGTAATCTGAATAACGAACTTGGTGTGCCACTGACGCTTGCGCGGATTGAGCCCTCCCATGATTTTGCCGTTATCGAAATGGGAGCAAGTGGGAAAGGAGAGATCGCCTACACCGTCAGTCTGGTAAAGCCACATGTGTCTCACATCACCAATGCCTCTGGCACCCATCTGGAAGGTTTCGGCAGTCTGGAAGGAGTGGCCAGGGCGAAGGGGGAGATTTATGGTGGGCTTGCGGATGATGGCGTGGCGATAATTAATGCCGATGATCAATTTGCAGGGTACTGGAAAGAAATTTCCAAAAAGGGTCGCATCGTCACCATCAGTGCAAATGGCAGCAAAGATGCGGATTACAGCGTCAGTGATGTACGTCTATCGGTAGAGGGTGTGTCGCACTTCATGCTGGAGACGCCACAAGGCCGCCATCCGGTTTCATTGCCATTGCTGGGATTTCACAATGTGGCCAATGCCCTGGCCGCCGCGGCATTGGCCATGGAGGCCGGCGCCAGACCAGAAGATGTAGTGTCCGGTCTTGCCGGTGTTGAGCCGGTACCTGGCAGGATGCAGCCGCTGTCGGGGCTTGGCGGCAGCTTGATCATCAATGACAGCTACAATGCCAGCCCCGCTTCATTTCGTGCCGCCATCGACGTGCTGGCGGCATTTCCAGGTCAGCGCATCATTGTTGCCGGTGACATGGCTGAACTGGGTAGCGATGAAGTCGATGGCCATGCGCGCACAGGACGTTATGCGAAACAGAAGGGCATCGACATGATGATAGCGGTAGGTAAGTTGGGACGGTACAGCGTCGAGGGTTATGGCAGTGGCGCATTCTGGCTGCAGACCAGGGAACAGGCCCTGGGTGCGCTGATGACATTGTTAGAACCCGGTGTCACCGTATTGGTCAAGGGTTCAAGGAGCGCTGGCATGGACAAGCTGGTACAGCAACTTATCAAGACAGGAGAATGAACCCATGCTTCTTTGGCTGACCAATTCACTGGCGCAATACAACTCAGGGTTTCTGGTGTTCCAATATCTTACCGTGCGCGGCATCATGGGGGTTCTTACCGCGCTGGTGTTGTCACTCCTGATAGGCCCCTATGTAATTCGCAAGTTGAATTACCATCAAATTGGCCAGGTTGTGCGTGATGACGGCCCTCAAACACACTTGAGCAAGGCCGGTACTCCCACCATGGGGGGTGCGATGATTTTGATAAGTGTAATCGTCAGCAGCCTGTTGTGGTCGGATTTAAGCAATGCCTATGTATGGGTAGTGCTGTTGGTCACGGCATTGTTCGGTGCAGTTGGCTGGGTTGATGATTACCGCAAGGTGTTTGAGCGCAATCCCAAGGGTTTGGCGCCGCGCTGGAAATTCTTTTGGCAGTCGCTGATCGGTGCCTGCGCCGCGGTATTTTTGTTCATGAATGCCTCGGTGCCCGCGGAAACGCAGTTGTTCGTACCGTTTTTCAAGAACGTGGCCATCAGCCTCGGTGTTTTTTACATCGTGCTTGCCTACTTGATGGTGGTGGGTTTCAGTAATGCCGTCAACCTCACCGATGGACTTGATGGTCTTGCCATCCTGCCGGCGGTCATGGTTGCCAGTGCCCTGGGCATCATTGCCTATCTGACCGGCCACAGTGAATTTTCCGTTTATCTCAATATTCCCTATATCGCCGGAACCGGTGAACTGGTGATTTTCTGCGGCGCACTCGCGGGAGCAGGCTTGGGCTTTCTTTGGTTCAACACCTATCCCGCCCAGGTTTTCATGGGAGACGTTGGCGCGCTGGCGATTGGCGCGGCCTTGGGAGTGGTGGCAGTGATGGTACGACATGAAATCGTGTTGATCATCATGGGCGGAGTATTTGTGATGGAGACCCTGTCGGTAATCCTGCAAGTAGGATCTTTCAAGATGACAGGCAAGCGCATTTTTCGCATGGCTCCCCTTCACCATCATTTTGAATTGAAAGGTTGGCCGGAGCCCAGGGTAATCGTCCGGTTCTGGATTATCACGGTGGTATTGGTCTTGTTCGGTTTGGCGACACTCAAGTTCAGATAACGAGCAGGCTATACAAGAGTAATGGCTTGATGGGATTGGCAATGGCGGATAGCTGGAATGACAACAGGACGATCATCGTCGGGCTTGGCCTGAGCGGGTTGTCCTGTGCTCGCCATTTGCATCGTCGCAACCAGTCCTTCGCCGTGGTTGACTCCCGTGTATCCCCTCCAGGCCTGGCGGAATTGCGGCATGAGATGCCTGATGTGCCAGTGATACTCGGACACTTCCCCGAAACATTGCTGGGCCAGGCCGAACGCTTATTGCTGAGCCCCGGCGTCGATCCGCGGCATCCCGCGATCCGCAGGGCCTTGGCTGCTGGAGCAAAGCCCTCTGGTGATATCGATATTTTTTCGCGTCAGGCACAGGCCCCGATCATCGCCGTCACTGGATCAAACGCCAAGAGCACGGTGGTGACACTGGTGGGTGAAATGGCCAAGGCAGCGGGAAGTAACTGCGCGGTGGCTGGGAATATTGGCAAGCCGGTATTGGAGCTGTTGGAAGAAGCTCCGCGTGACCTCTATGTGTTGGAACTCTCCAGTTTCCAGTTGGAGACCACGGAGCGGCTTGGCGCAGCCGTGGCGACAGTGTTGAACATGAGTCCTGATCACATGGACCGTTATGACTCAATGCAGTCTTACCACAATGCCAAGCATCGGATATTTCGGGCTTGTGGCCATGCGGTGGTGAACCGGGATGATCTCTTAAGCAGGCCGCTGCTGGCAGCGGATGTCCCACAAAGCAGTTTCGGGTTGTCAATGCCAGACATTGGTCAGTTCGGTGTCAATGAACGAGGTGGTGAACTATACCTTGCACACGGCAAGGAACTGCTGTTGCCGGCATCCAGAATGAGAATGGTGGGCTTGCACAATGTGGCCAACGCTCTGGCGGCTCTGGCCCTGGGGCAGGCAATGGGGCTGGATTTGGCAAAAATGGTACCGGTGCTTGAGCACTTTGGCGGGTTGCCACATCGCTGTCAGTGGTTGGCTGATAAGCAAGGTGTTGCTTATTACAACGACTCAAAGGGCACCAATGTTGGAGCAACCATTGCCGCGGTGAAGGGCCTGGCATCCAGAATTTCCGGCAAGCTGGTGTTGATTGCTGGTGGTGTTGGCAAGGGACAGGATTTCAGCGCCTTGCGGGATCCGGTGATGGCCCATTGCCGGGCGCTGGTGACCCTGGGAGAGGATGGTCCGCGTATTGCGGCATTGTTGCAGGGACCACTGGATATTCATGCCGCGGCAAGCATGGAGGAAGCTGTCAGCTTGGCCAGCGGATTGGCCCAGCCTGGCGATGCGGTGTTGTTGTCCCCCGCCTGTGCCAGCTTCGACATGTTCAGGGACTATGTGCATAGAGGCGAGAGCTTCGCCGCCTGTGTTGGGGAGGTGTTGGCATGATGACCGCCAATTCCGCAACTGCCAGGCTGACAGTGTCTCGGCAATCACACTATATTGGTGATCCGACACTGTGGCTTGTCGCCGTCATGCTGATTGCCTTCGGCCTGGTGATGATGACATCGGCTTCCATTGAAATCGCCAATGCCCAATTTGGTGATGGCTTCTATTATTTGAAACGGCAATTCCGTTTTCTGGCGATAGGCTTGGTGGCTGGCTATCTTGTGATCAATACTCCCGTGCGGTGGTGGAAGCATGGCAGTGGAGTGTTGTACCTGGGAGCACTGGCCTTGCTGGTGTTGGTGTTGGTCCCCGGCATCGGCAGGGAGGTCAACGGCAGCATGCGTTGGTTGAACCTGGGCTTCATGAATGTACAGGCATCCGAAATCGCCAAGCTTTGCATCATCGTGTTCATTGCCGCTTATACCAGCCGCAACAGGCAAGAGGTGACCCGGAGTCTTGCGGGATTCATGGCGCCCCTTATCTGTTTGGGAGTGCCAGTGGTGCTATTGCTCAAGGAGCCTGACTTTGGCGCTGTGGTAGTGCTGTCCATTGCGGTATTCGGCATGTTATTCATGTCTGGCGTGGGCATCAGCAGATTCCTGTTTATTATGATCAGTGCCGCAACGGTATTGGGAATGCTGGTGTTTTCAGCTGAGTATCGTGTGGAGCGTCTGAAATCCTTCATGGCCGCTTTGGCAAACCCATTCAGCGAAGATGTGGTTTTCGGTTCAGGCTATCAATTGGCACAGGCCTTGATTGGATTTGGCCGAGGCGAATGGTTGGGCATGGGGCTTGGCAACAGTATTCAAAAGCTGTACTTCCTGCCGGAAGCTCACACCGATTTCGTGCTGGCCATCATCGCGGAGGAGCTTGGATTCTTGATCATGCTGGCACTCATGGCCCTGTTTGCCTTGTTCATTCATCGCGCAATGTTGGTTGGGCGTCGCAACGAGGAAGCACAGCAGTTTTTCGCCGCCTACCTTGCCTATGGCATTGCCTTCATCTTTACTGCCCAGGTGTTGATCAATATCGCCGTCAATGTCGGGCTTTTGCCCACCAAGGGATTGACGTTGCCCTTCATAAGTTATGGCGGTTCCAGCTTGATCGTGTGCATTGTCATGGTGGCGCTGCTGCTGCGGATGGATATGGAACATCATGCCCTGATCAATCAGAGGCAGGCACGGGAGGCCATGGCATGAGTCAGAAAAATCCCGTAACCAAAATCTTGATCATGGCTGGCGGTACTGGTGGCCATGTATTCCCCGCGCTCACGATTGCCGAGTTGCTGATGGCGCAAGGTGTCAGGGTGGAATGGCTGGGTACACGCCGCGGACTGGAGGCCAGGGTGGTGCCGTCTCACGGCATCCCGCTGCATTTCATTCGGGTTTCCGGACTGCGAGGTAAAAGTGTGGTCCGTAAAGTGCTGGCGCCATTTTGGCTGTTGCTTGCCTTGCTGCAGGCATTGCTGAAACTGATCAAGATAAGACCAAACTGTGTGCTGGGGATGGGTGGCTTCGTGACCGGCCCCGGCGGTATTGCGGCATGGTTGTTGGGCAAGCCCCTGGTGTTGCATGAGCAGAATGCAATTGCCGGCTTTACCAATCAATTGCTGCATCCATTGGCGGCATCGGTGATGGAAGGCTTGCCCGGCGCTTTCGACCGCAAGCGGGAGATTACGCGCCAGGCCTGGATGCGAGGACTGATCAAGCCAGGCAAGACCAAGGTGATAGGCAATCCTGTGCGTGAAGCAATTCTGCGTTGTGGCGAGCAAAAACTACTACATGGTGATGTGGAGACAGAGCTGGATCGACCCTTGCAGGTGTTGGTGGTGGGCGGCAGTCTGGGCGCGGCCGCAATCAATCAGGTTGTGCCAGAAGCACTGGCGATGCTCCACCGTCAATTGCCTCTCAGCGTGCTGCATCAATGTGGCAGTAATAATCTGAGTCAAACCTCCGCATGGTATGAGAAGGCTGGTGTGGAAACCGGACAAGACATCAGGCTGGTGCCTTTTATCGAGGACATGGCGACGGCCTATGGTGATGCGGACATAGTGGTATGTCGCGCTGGCGCTATAACAGTGTCGGAACTGGCGGTTGTGGGTCTGGCTTCGATATTGGTGCCACTGCCAATCGCGGTGGACGATCATCAAACAGAAAACGCCAGGATTTTGCAGGCAGCGGGCGCGGCAGTGATCGTGCCACAGCAGTACTTGGATGCCACGGTGTTGGCCGAAATTCTCAAGGATTTTGCCCGCGACAGGAATAAGTGCCGGCAGTTTGGTGAAGCCGCTCGCAAGGTGGCGCGTACAGATGCCGCCGAGCAGGCCGTGGCCATATGCCTGGAGGCCTGTCATGGCTGACATCATCCACAATATAGGAAGTCCCTATCTCATTCCGGAAATGCGACGGATACGCAATATTCATTTTGTCGGTATTGGCGGCGCCGGAATGAGTGGCATTGCCGAAGTATTGCTGAATCAGGGATATCGCATTTCCGGTTCCGATATTGCAGAGACAGGTGTGACCCTGCGGTTGCAAAGCCTGGGCGCAAAAATCTTTCTTGGTCACAACGAGCAGCAGGTGGAGTCCGCCGATGTGGTGGTGATCTCCAGTGCGGTGGACAAGGAAAATCCAGAGATTCAAGCTGCCATGGCCAGACGCGTGCCCATTATCAGGCGGGCAGAGATGTTGGCGGAACTGATGCGCTACCGCCATGCCATCGTCATCGCGGGTACCCACGGCAAGACCACTACCACCAGTCTGGTGTCTTCCATTTTTGGACAGGCTGGTCTTGATCCTACTTTTGTGATCGGTGGCTTGCTCAACAGTGCCGGGACCAATGCCAAGCTTGGAGCCAGTCGCTACATGGTTGCCGAGGCAGATGAAAGTGATGCGTCCTTTCTCTTGCTGCAGCCAATGGTGGCTGTAGTCACCAATATTGAAGCAGACCACATGATGACATACGGAGGCGATTTTGAGGTGCTCAAGAAAACCTTCGTGGATTTTTTGCATCACCTGCCGTTCTATGGCTTGGCTGTGTTGTGTGTGGATGATCCCGTGGTCAGAGAGATTCTGCCCCTGGTATCGCGCCCGGTCCTGACCTATGGATTTTCCGAGGAGGCAGACTACAGGATTGTTGCGGTACAGCAACAGCGCAATGTCACCACCTTCAGTGTTCGTCGTCCGGAACAGCCTGACCTACTGGATATGCGTATCCAGATGCCGGGTGTGCACAATGTATTGAATGCCACGGCGGCAATTGCCGTTGCCTGTGATGAGGGCATTGAAGATCAGGCGATTCGTGAGGGTGTTGCCGGTTTTCAGGGCGTGGGTCGGCGCTTTGATATTCATGAACAAGTGCCGTGCCGGAAAGGATCTGTGATGTTGGTGGATGACTATGGCCACCACCCGACTGAAGTCAAGGCCACCATTCAGGCCATCAGAGCTGGATGGCCGGAAAAACGCTTGGTGGTGGTGTTCCAGCCCCATCGCTATAGCCGCACCCGCGATCTATATGAGGAGTTTGTCGAAGTACTGTCGATGGCTGACATTCTGCTGTTGCTGGATGTCTACGCTGCTGGTGAGAAAGCCATTCCCGGAGCTGATT
>JBJHAY010000095.1:0-10743 GCA_050485205.1 Gammaproteobacteria bacterium | reverse complement strand
GTATTGGCGCTCACCCCGACCTGCTTGCCTGTGCCGAGGAAGTTGTTCTGCTGTAGGTTGGCGCTGAAAATGAAGCCTTGAATCTGGGCATAACCGACGCTGCCACCAATGGTGCCCGAAGGTTGCTCTTCTACAGTGAAATCCACGTTGATCTGGTCCGAGGTTCCCGGCACTTCCGATGTTTCATATTCAACCCTGCCGAAGAAACCAAGCCGCTCCAGCCGCACCTTGGACTGTTCGAGGGCGATGTTGGAGGCTGGCGCACCTTCCATTTGACGCATTTCCCGACGCAGCACGTCGTCAGCGGTGTTGGCATTACCAAGGAATGTGATGCGGTTGACATAGGTACGGCTGCCTGGGTCCACAAAGAAGGTGACATCCACCGACTTGTCTTCCTCATTGATGGCAGGCACGCCCTGCACCTCGGCAAAGAAGTAGCCACGATTGCCGAGCAACTGTGTCATGAACTCTTCAGTGGTGGTGATCAACTGCTGCGAGAACACCTGCCCTTCCCGCACCTGCATCACCAGTCTCAACAGACTTTCCAGATCCACCAGATCACCCGCCAGACTGACTTCATTGACGGTATAGAGCTCGCCTTCGGAAATATTGATGGTGATGTAAACTTCATTTTTATCTGGCGTAACCGAAACCTGGGTGGAGGTGATCTCGAAATTGATATACCCCTGGTCCATGTAGTAAGAAGTGAGTCTCTCCAGATCGCCGTTGATTTTTTCACGAGAGTAACGGTCATCCTTGCGCAGCCAGGACATGAAGTTCTTTGTCCGTAATTCGAACAGGTCCAGCAATTGGTCATCGTCGAAAACCGTGTTGCCGACAATGTTGATGTGAACGATACTGGAGGCATCGCCTTCGACGATATTGATGTTGATGGCAACACGGTTGCGGTCCTGCGGCACCACTTCCACATCAACACTGGCGCCATAGAGTCCTTGGCCAACATACTGCTCCTGCAAGGCCAACTGCATGCCTTCCAAAGTGGAGCGCATGAATACCTGCCCTACAGCCAACCCGGCATTACCCATGTTTTCCATCAGTTGATTGGTCTGTATCATCTTGTTGCCGTCGATATTGATGGCGCTGATGGATGGACGCTCCTGCACCCGGATGATCAAAACGTTGTCATCTCTCAAGACTTCGACGTTCTCAAAAAAATCAGTGGCAAATACATCACGGATGATCCTGGTGATTTCCTGTTCGTTGACCTGACTGCCAACGTTGACATTGAGAATACCGAACACACTGGCGGCGGATATCCTTTGCAGTCCCTCGACCCTGATGTCCGACACGGTAAATGGCTGCTCCTGAGCCATGAGCCGATGTGAAACAGAGAACAGCGCCATCAATAAGGCAATAACTATCAGTCGATGCATAAATTCGGATTTGTCCGGTTTCAGATTTTTATAACAGGCGGTTTATATCATTATAGAAGGCGACAAGCATGATGCTCACCACCAGGAAGATACCCAGTTGCATGCCATATTCCTGCACGCGCTCGGGTACTGGTCTGCGAATGATGGACTCCACCAGATAATACAGAAGATGGCCGCCATCCAACACCGGGATCGGCAACAAATTCAGTACCCCAAGGCTGATGCTCAATACCGCCAAAAACCCCACATAATATTCAAATCCGTAGGTGGCGGTTTGCCCTGCCACCTGGGCGATGGTAATGGGTCCGCTGAGGTTTTCGACGGAAATCAGGCCCACCAGCATTTTCTTGATGGAACCGAGCACAAACAGCGTGTTGCTCCAGGTTTCCGACAATGCCTTCGGCACCGCGCCCAGAAGTGAGTAACGGATAGACCGGTTCATTTCCGGTGGCAGGCTTGGCCAGGACTCTGGTTCACTGACCGAGGCGCCAATGAAGCCGCGCCGACTGCCGTCCTCGGCAATGGTCTCGGCGGGGCGCAACGCCAGAATCATGGATTCGCCATTGCGTTCCACTGTCAGCAACAGATCGGTCTCGGCACTTTCGCGAATGATGTCGATCCACTCCAACCAGCCCCCCAGGGCAGTACCATTGACAGCCACCACCAGATCGCCACCTTGGAGCCCCGCCTGCGCCGCCCTGCCATCCGCGATTACCTCGCCAATCCTGGCCGGGATATCGAGACGGAATGGCGTGATACCCAGATCCCGCAAAGGCTCAGGATCGGACTGATCCACCAGCCAGCGGTTGAGGGACAAGGCAGCGTCAACAATAGCATCATCATTGCCACGGCGGGCCTGTATCCGCATGTCGCCGGTTTCACCCAGGCGGTGTAACATGCGCATTTGCACTTCCTGCCAAGTGCGGGTCGGTTCGCCATCCACCGCTACAATTTCATCGCCGGCCATGAGGCCGGCCTCCGCGGCCACGGTATCCGGAGTCACCTTGCCAATTACTGGCGCAACCCCGCTGACACCAGTCACCAGTACCAGCCAGTAAAGCACGATGGCCAGCAGGAAGTTGGCGGCCGGACCCGCGGCCACAATGGCTGATTTCTGCGAAAGTGACTTGGCACTGAATGCAAGATGGCGCTCATGCTCTGCAATGGCGCCATCCTGTTCTCCCAGCATCTTGACGTAGCCGCCCAAGGGCAAGGCGGCGATCACGAATTCCGTATCTCCTCGCATCCATCGGTAAAGGGGCTTGCCAAAACCGATGGAGAAACGCTCCACCTTGACCCCGCAGCGGCGTGCCACCCAGTAGTGGCCATATTCGTGAATAGTGACCAGGATGCCCAGGGTCACTACCATGGCCAGTATGTTCACTATGACGTTTTCAAGGATACCCATATCGTTCTCGTCGGATCAGCCCGGCATCAACACGCCGCGCCACTCCCTTGTAATTACTCCCTTGGCAGTGCTTCTGGCTTCGGCATCAATGTCGAGCACGGCATCAAGAGAATCGACACTGCGCCAAGGCAGAGCGTCCAATGTGGCGGCAATGATAGCAGGAATTTCGGTAAAACCGACTTCCTCCTGCAAGAAGGCCTCCACTGCCACTTCGTTGGCGGCGTTGAGGACTATCGGGCTACTGCCCTTGGCCACGGCCGCCTGCCGCCCCAAAGCCAGGCATGGGAAGCGGGTTTCGTCCGGCGCCAGAAACTCCAGCCTGCCCATAGCCACCAGATCCAGGGCTTCAACTCCGGAATGGATGCGCTCGGGCCATGCCAAGGCATGGGCGATGGGCGTCCTCATGTCCGGATTGCCCATCTGAGCCAGTACAGAGCCATCCGAGTAATAAACCAGTGAGTGGATGATGCTCTGCGGGTGAATCACCACCTCGACACGCTCGACCGGCACTTCGAACAAGGCCGTCGCCTCGATCAGTTCCAGCGATTTATTCAGCATGGTGGCCGAATCCACGGAAATCTTGCGCCCCATCTTCCAATTGGGGTGAGCACATGCCTGCGCGGGGCTCACGCGCCGCATATCCTCAAGTGGCGTATGCAGAAATGGCCCACCGGACGCGGTAAGCACCATTTTTTGAAACCCTTGCCCTCCCTCATGGTTGAAACGCCCCTGTGGGCTCATGGGTAGACACTGGAAGATGGCATTATGTTCACTGTCAATGGGTAATAAAGTGGCGCCGGCTGTTCTGACTGTATTCATGAACAAGTGGCCTGCCATCACCAGGGCTTCCTTGTTTGCCAACAGCAGCTTTTTGCCGGCTTGCGCCGCTGCCAGGGAGGGTAGCAGGCCCACGCCGCCCACGATGGCGGCCATCACACAGTCCACCTCGGGTGCGCTGGCTACCCAGGACAGGGCTTCCGCTCCCGTCAGGACCTCAGTGCTAACTCCCGCTTGCCGCAATTGCTGCCGCAGACGCAGCGCCGCATCTTCCTGGACCAGAACCACATATTCAGGACAGAAGGCAAGACACTGGGAAAATAAGACACTGTCATTGCCATGGGCGGTCAGGGCAAAAATACGAAAGCGGTCCGGGTGCTCAGCCACCACGCGCAAGGTACTGGCGCCAATGGAGCCGGTGGAACCCAGGATAGTCAATCGTTGTGGATGGCTCATTGCTGACCTCCCGCCAAAAGCAAGACCAGCACATAAAGTGGTGCCGCCGCAGTCACCCCATCTATGCGGTCGAGAAACCCACCATGTCCAGGCAGAATGCCACCGCTGTCCTTGACCTTGCTGAAACGCTTGATCATGCTCTCGAACAAATCCCCCACCACACTGATGGCCGCCAAGGCCGCAGCAAACAACATCAGCCCAGCCCACTGCGAGATATCCAGCGTCTCACTGGCATGCCAGGCTACCGCCATCGACATCAGCAGGCAGCAAGATGCCATGCCGCCCCAGACACCTTCCCAGGTTTTGTTGGGACTGACTTGGGGGGCCAGTTTGCGCCTCCCGAAGGCCCTGCCACTGAAGTAGGCGCCACTGTCCGCCGCCGCTACAATCAGAATCAGAAACAAAATATACAATGAAGAAGCAGGTAAGCTACTCAGATAGCTGAGTCCGGCCCACCCTGGAATCAACACCAGGAAGCCCTCCAGGGCAAGCACGGAGCGATGCCCCCAATACCGAGTATGGCGGGGATAAACCAATATCTGAACCAAGGCCAGCCCCCACCAAAGCAAGGCTCCCAGACTCAGCACCGTCAAGACCTTGGCCGTCAGATCCGCCGTGAGCAGCAGGACAGGCAAATAGCAAAGTACGTAAGCCCAGCGCCAGCCTTGAGTTTGCAGCCCAGCCAACCTGGACCATTCCCAGGCAGCTGTCAGGATGACCAGGCCCAGCAACAAGCGAAAAATCACTGGTGGCGCCAAAAAAATCACCACCAATACCAGGCTCAGCATTACCGCGGCAGTCATTAGCCTTTGCTTCAGCACAGTCAGTTGCCCTCCCCGGTATTGACTGTCTCGGCGTTGCCAACATTCTTCGCGACCGCGGTGGCGCCGAAGCGGCGTTGTCTACTACCAAAATCCTGCAGCGCGGTCTCCAGATGATGAGCATCGAAATCTGGCCAGAATACCGGCGTAAAATGCAACTCTGTGTAGGCAAGCTGCCACAGCAGAAAGTTGCTGATGCGCTGTTCACCTCCAGTACGTATGCAAAGATCGGGTGCAGGCGCATCCCCAAGAGAGATACAACGCTGGAACAGGGACTCATCCACTTGCGCGGCGCTCACCTCTCCTGCCTCCACTGCCTCGGCAATCCGTCGAGTGGCCTGAACGATATCCCAGCGCCCACCATAATCTGCTGCCACCACCACGGTCATGCCACTATTGTCGGCAGTGAGCAGCTCTGCTTTTTCCATCAATTGCAACAGGCGTGGGGGAAATCGTTGGCGGCTGCCAATGAACTTGAGACGAATGTTGCGCTCATGCATTTTTTTGACTTCCTGTCGTTGCAAGACGTTGAGAAACAGCGCCATGAGGCTGTCCACCTCTTTGCGGGGGCGGCCCCAGTTCTCACTGCTGAAGACAAAAAGAGTCAAATATTCAATGCCGCGATCAGCACACAGATTAACGACCGTCCTGGCCGCCATCGCGCCTGCCCGGTGCCCGGAAATGCCAGCTTCCCCACGCGCTTTTGACCAGCGATTGTTGCCATCCATGATGATGGCGATATGACGTGGCAAGGAATCAGCCTTCGCTTGCAATGAGTTCACGGAAATTCCTGCTTGCTTATCCACGGCTGAATCAATCATGGCCAACTAAGGACAAGCTAGTATATCTGGTCATTGTCTGGGCTGGCATTCCACGGTACAGCCTACAACTTTGGCTATGCACCCACTCATTTGCCCCACAAATGCTGCATGGATTCAGTGATGTTGGTCTGCTCTCGAATATGTTCACGGAGAAGGCAAAGGAGTTCAAATCGACAAGAGATCCGCTTCCTTGGTTGAGTACTTTTCGTCAATCCTGCCAATGAAAGTATCGGTCAACTTCTGTATGTTTTGTTCGGCGCGGCGTTCCTCGTCCTCACTGATCTCCTTTTCCTTCAACAGATCCTTCAGAAGCGTATTGGCATCACGACGAATATTGCGTACTGCAATCCGGGCGTTTTCCGCTTCATGCTTGGCTTGCTTGGTGTATTCCCGCCGGGTTTCCTCTGTCAGGGCCGGCATGGGCACCCGGATCACATCGCCATTGTTGGAAGGGTTAAGACCCAGGTCGGATTTGAGAATGGCTTTTTCAATGTCGCCGATCAGTTTTTTCTCCCAGGGGGAAATGGCCAGGGTCCGGGCATCCTCCACCACGACATTGGCCATTTGCTGCAAGGGAGTGTCGGCCCCGTAGTAACTGACCATGACCGAATCAAGTATGCCGGGGTGGGCACGCCCGGTTCGAATCTTGTTGAAGGCTATATCCAGCGAGCCGAGGGTTTTTTCCATCCTGTCTTCGGCATCTTTGATAATGTCTTTGATCACGTCGTTCTCACCCCGCTTCGATTAATGTACCTTCGTTCTTGCCGACGATGATATTGAACAGAGCCTCGGGCTTGTTCATGTTGAAAACCCGGACCGGCAGGTTGTGATCGCGACTCAGACAGATGGCGGTAAGGTCCATGACCCCCAATTTCTTGTCCAACACCTCATCAAAGGTCAGGCGATCGTATTTCACGGCATCCGGCACTTTGATGGGGTCGGCGGAATAGACGCCATCGACCTTGGTGGCTTTCAATACCAGGTCGGCATCTATCTCAATACCGCGCAAACAAGCGGAAGAATCCGTTGTGAAAAACGGGTTGCCGGTGCCAGCGGCGAAGATCACCACATCGCCATCCTTCAGATGGCGAATGGCGGTACGCCTGTCGTAGTGCTCCACCACCCCGCTCATGGGAATTGCCGACATGACACGGGTAGCGATATGCGCCCTTTCCAGCGCATCACGCATGGCCAGTGCATTCATCACAGTGGCCAGCATGCCCATGTGGTCGCCGGTCACACGCTCCATGCCGGCCTCATGCAGGGCGGCCCCCCTGAACAGGTTGCCGCCCCCTATCACCAAGCCCACCTGGACCCCGATTTCCACCAATTGGCCGATCTCGAGCGCCATCCTGTCCAGCACCTTGGGGTCAATCCCAAACTCTGCGCTGCCAGTCAGGGCCTCGCCGCTGAGCTTCAGCAGGATGCGGTCGTACTTTCTGATCTTTGCCGTCATGCCAGCTCCGCTCACCCGCGATTATTTGCCGGCATTATCCACGCCCTTGGCCTGAGCGGCAACTTCGGCGGCAAAGTCCACAACTTCCCTCTCGATGCCCTCACCCACTTCGTAGCGGGTAAAGGAGAGAATTTCCGCCTTGGCATTCTTCACCAGCGCCCCGACCTTGGTATCCGGGTCCTTGACGAAAGCCTGTTCCATCAGACTGACTTCGGCGATGTACTTCTGCAGGCGTCCACTCACCATCTTCTCGACGATGTCGGCGGGCTTGCCGCTTTCCCGGGCTTGCGCGGTGTAGATTTCGCTTTCCTTGGCCAAAACTTCAGCCGGCACTTCCTCGGCATTGATCACCATGGGGTTGACCGCGGCGATGTGCATGGCGACATCCCTGGCCAACTCGTCATCGCCACCCTTGAGGGTGACCAGCACGGCAATCTTGTTGTTGGAGTGAACATAGCTGCCCACCAAGCCGTCTTCCGGCGCTTGCGCGAGCACGGCCCGACGCACGGAAATGTTCTCGCCAATTTTCTGCACCAGGGCCAGACGGGCCTCTTCAAGGCCAGCATCAAGCAGTTTCTGTACATCACTTTCCCTAGAGCTGAAAACTGTTTCCGCCACTTTGTTGGCAAACTCCATGAAGTTGTTCTCGCGGGCGGCGAAGTCGGTTTCACTGTTGACCTCAACCACTGCGGCATAGCTACCATCATCCGCAACCTTGGCTACCACGATGCCTTCCGCCGCGGTTCTACCAGCTTTCTTCGCGGCCTTCATGCCGCTGGCCTTGCGCAGATCTTCGATTGCCTGGTCGATGTCACCACCAGTGGCTTCCAGGGCTTTTTTGCAGTCCATCATGCCGAGGCCGGTTCTTTCACGCAGCTCTTTGACCAATCCTGCCGTAATTTCTGCCATGTCGGGCTCCTTAAAAACTTGAGAGTCGAAAATTGTTGACCCTGGCGAGGAGTGCCAGTGGGCTCCTCTCGCCATTGTCTTGATTCAAATGACGGGCCGCCCGCCTTGGACGACCCGCTGACGGCCCCAAGGGGCCATTCTGCTGAATGATGGGGAGGAATTACTCGCCAGTAGTTTCCTTGGCGGATTCCGCTTCCGCGGCACTGCTGTCTTCCTTGGTCTTGGCCTTGGTCTTGGCCTTGGTGGTAATCTTGGGCTCTTTCTTGGAGTCGGCAGACTCCTCCGCACCCTCGGTCACCTCCACAAACTCATCTTTCTTGCGGGCATCATCCAATGCCGCATCGCCACGTCCTTCGATACAGGCATCAGCCACGGCGGAGACGTAGAGTTGTATCGCCTGAATGGCATCATCATTGCCTGGAATCACGATGTCGACCCCATCAGGATCACTATTGGTATCCACCACGCCGATCACGGGTATGCCAAGTTTGTTGGCTTCACTGACAGCAATGCGCTCATGGTCAACGTCGATCACAAACAGGGCGTCCGGCAGACCACCCATGTCCTTGATACCACCGATGCTTTTCTCCAGTTTCTCCTGGGCCCGACGGCGCATCAGGGCTTCTTTCTTGGTGAGCTGATCAAAGGTACCGTCCGTTGCCTGGACTTCGAGGTCCTTGAGGCGCTTGATGGAAGCACGGATAGTTTTGTAGTTGGTGAGCATGCCACCCAGCCAACGCTGATCCACATACGGCATGCCGGCGCGGGTGGCTTCAGCCTGGATAATCTTGCTGGCTGCGCGCTTGGTGCCGACGAAGAGGATTTTCTGACGACGCTCAGACATGTGCTTGATTTTTTCAAGCGCATCATTGAATGCGGGCAAAGTGTGTTCGAGGTTGATGATGTGGATCTTGTTGCGGGCTCCGTAGATGTATTGTCCCATCTTCGGGTTCCAGTAGCGGGATTGATGACCGAAGTGAACACCGGCCTTCAACATGTCCTTCATGCTTACAGTTGGCATAATAAAAGTACCTTTATATTGGGTTGAGCCTCCACGCTTCCCATTTGCCAACCCGTTTCCCCTGATGGAGTCCCGGGCACCCAGGCAGATGTGCCGAAGCGTGTGTGACGGTTGATAATGCAATTTTCAATCAAGGTCGGGGTCACCCCCGCCGGCGCGCTTTATACCACAAACCACAGGGTACGGAAAGGCGCCGATGGCTGAATTATGACACTGATGGTGGCATTCCTGTACTTTGCCCTGCCCATTGCCATAAAATAGAGCCTTTTTCGGAAGCCCACTGGATCATGCCTGTTACCTTGAAAACTCCGGCCGAGATCGCGCTGATGCGGGAAGCCGGCCGTCTGGCGGCGGAAGCCCTGGAAATGATCGAGCCCCACGTGGTTCCCGGCATCAGCACCGGAGAACTGGACCGGATCTGCCATGACTACATCGTCAACGTCCAGAACGCCATTCCCGCCCCGCTCAACTACAACGGCTTTCCCAAGTCCATCTGCACCTCTCTGAACCACGTCGTGTGCCATGGCATTCCCAGTGATACCAAGTTATTGAAAAGCGGGGATATCATCAATGTGGACATCACCGTGATCAAGAACGGCTTCCATGGCGACACCAGCAAGATGTTCCTGGTGGGAGAGGTGGCTGAACACGCACGCCGCCTGGTGAAAGTGACCCAGGAATGCCTGTACATGGCCATCGACATCGTGCGCCCGGGCACCACCCTTGGTGACATCGGCCACATCATCCAGGAATATGCCGAGAAACACCATTATTCCGTGGTCAGGGAGTACTGTGGCCATGGCATTGGTCGGATATTCCATGAGGAGCCGCAGGTGTTGCATTATGGCAACAAGGGCACCGGCCTGGTACTCGAGGAAGGCATGACTTTCACCATCGAACCGATGATCAATGCCGGTAGCCGCCATACCAAACTCTCGGCCAAGGATGGCTGGACTGTCACCACCCGGGACCGTCGTCTCTCCGCGCAATGGGAACACACCCTGGCGGTCACCGCGGATGGTTGTGAAGTGCTGACCCGGCGCAGTGAAGAGCCTTTCTGAGTCATTACACCTGAATGCCTACCCGCAACCAACTCACCGAAGCCAGAATCAGCCTCTTTGATGCCGGAGAATTTCAACGACAGCTGGCTGAGAGCCAATCCCCGGTTACTTGCTTCAAACAAGCCATCCGCCGCGCCCGGGGCATCCTGGATGAGCGCTTCAAGGCACGCGCCAGAATCGAGAGCATCATCCGCGATCAAGCCTGGTTCATTGATCAAATCCTGATCCAGGCCTGGCGCCGACTTGACTGGTGTGATCAGGACGACGTCAGCCTGCTGGCGGTGGGAGGTTATGGCAGGGGTGAACTGCACCCCTACTCCGACATTGATATCCAGATATTGCTGGAGCACCAGGACCACGACAAATACAAGAGCAACATCGAAAGTTTTCTCACCTTCCTGTGGGACATCAACCTGGAAGTGGGGCAAAGCGTGCGGACCATCAAGGAAAACCGCGAGGAAGCCGAAAAGGACATCACCATCGCCACTGCGCTGATGGAGTCACGCACCGTCCACGGCAATCCGGACCTGCACCGGCAACTGATGGAGGAAGTCGGCCCACGTCGCATATGGAAGCCTGAAGCCTTTTTCGCGGCGAAGAAGGCCGAGCAGATCCAGCG
>JBJHAY010000094.1:0-10879 GCA_050485205.1 Gammaproteobacteria bacterium | reverse complement strand
GCACTTGATGATGCGCATATAGCCACCTGGACGCTCGGCATAGCGAGGACCCAGGTCGGTGAACAACTTGCCCACCGTTGCCTTGTTGCGTACCCTGTCGAAGGCCAGACGGCGATTGGCAACGCTGTCATTCTTTGCCAGGGTGATCAGGGGCTCGGCGTAGCTACGCAGCTCCTTCGCCTTGGCCAGGGTGGTTTTGATGATTTCATGTTCAACCAAGGACGAGGTCATGTTGCGAAACATCGCTTTACGATGACTGCTGGTCCTGTTGAGTTGACGCCCACTATGTCGATGTCGCATGACACTTGTTTCCTAATTTCTGTTCGGTTGTGGCTCAGGCTACCCGGTCATCGCCCTTGAGGCTCGAAGGTGGCCAGTTTTCCAGACGCAGTCCCAGGGAGAGCCCCCTGGACGCAAGCACGTCCTTGATTTCGGTCAGTGATTTTTTCCCGAGATTGGGAGTTTTCAGTAATTCCACTTCAGTGCGCTGAATCAGATCGCCGATGTAGTAAATATTCTCGGCCTTGAGGCAGTTGGCAGAGCGCACGGTAAGTTCCAGATCATCCACGGGACGAAGCAGAATTGGATCGATCTTGTCCTCGGGTTCTTCCGGCTCACGTATGGCATCGCTCTTCAGATCCACGAAGACACTCAGTTGATGCTGCAGAATGGTGGCTGCCTGGCGGATGGCTTCCTCTGGATCGATGGTGCCATTGGTTTCCAGCTCCAGAATCAGCTTGTCCAGGTCAGTGCGCTGCTCAACACGAGCATTCTCCACCGAGTACATGACGCGGCTTACCGGTGTGTAGGATGCATCCAGCATCAGCCTGCCAACAGAGCGGGTTTCATCATCATCGCTGACGCGGGCATCGGCAGGCACATAACCACGGCCAGTGCCGATTTTGATGCGCATGCTGATTGCACCATTGTCATTGAGGTTACAAATCACGTGATCTGGGTTGACGATTTCAACATCATGATCCAGGGTGATATCCGCCGCGGTGACGACGCCCTTGCCTTTCTTGCTCAAGCTCAGTACCACGCTGTCCTGGGTATGCAGAACGACCGACAAACCCTTGAGGTTGAGCAGGATCTCGATAACATCCTCTTGTACCCCTTCGATAGTACTGTACTCGTGTACCACGCCTTCAATTTCAACTTCTTCTACTGCACAGCCAGGCATGGAAGACAAAAGAATCCTGCGCAGTGCATTCCCCAGTGTATGTCCGAAGCCTCTTTCCAGAGGTTCCAGAACCACTTTCGAGCGACACTTATCAACTTCCTCAACTTGGATTACTTGAGGTGTCAGAAAATTTGCAAGTGAAATCTGCATGGAATCCCCTTCAGGCAAAGGTTAGATGATTACTTGGAGTAGAGCTCTACGATCAAGCTTTCATTGATCTCGGAAGAAAGCTCGGCACGCTCAGGCTTATGCTTGAACTGCCCTTCCATCTTGTCAGTGTTCACTTCAACCCACTCTGCCGGCGCACGTCCACCCGCCATTTCCAGGGCAGACTTGATGCGCAACTGCTGCTTGGCTTTTTCACGAACGGCGACGACATCACCTTCCGACACCTGATAGGAAGGAATGTTCACTGTTTGACCATTAACCGTAATCGCCTTGTGGGAAACCAGCTGCCGTGCCTCAGCGCGGGTTGAACCAAAACCCATGCGATAAACAACGTTGTCGAGTCTGGATTCAAGCAATTGCAGCAGGTTTTCACCCGTCGCGCCCTTGAGACGCGCTGCTTCCTTGTAATAGTTACGGAACTGGCGCTCCAGGATGCCATAGATGCGACGAACTTTCTGCTTCTCGCGCAACTGCACGCCATAGTCGGACAAACGGCCACGACGCTGTCCGTGCTGTCCCGGCGCGGTTTCCGACTTGCACTTGTCGTCAAGAGCGCGCACACCACTCTTGAGGAAAAGGTCAGTACCTTCCCTTCTGGATAATTTGCATTTGGGGCCTAAATAACGGGCCATATACTCTCTCCTGTTCGCTTGTCGCGAGAAATTACTGCTACTACCTGTTAAACCCTGCGCCGCTTTGGCGGACGGCAGCCATTGTGTGGAATCGGAGTAACATCGGTAATATTGGTGACTTTCAAGCCGCAGGCGTTGAGGGCTCTCACCGCGGACTCCCTGCCAGGGCCTGGACCATTGACTTTGACGTCAAGGTTCTTCAAGCCATAAATTTCCATGGCAGTCTTGCCGGCACGCTCCGCGGCAACCTGTGCAGCGAAAGGAGTGCTCTTCCTGGAACCACGAAAACCTGATCCTCCCGAAGTTGCCCAGGAAAGGGCATTACCCTGGCGGTCGGTAATGGTGATGATGGTATTGTTGAAGGAAGCGTGGATGTGCGCCACCCCATCGGATACCGAGGTTCTCGACTTCTTGCGAGGAGTTTGTGCTGCAGGTTTTGCCATTAACTTATCACCCTATGAAAATTTTGCGCGCTTACTTGCGGATCGGCTTGCGTGGGCCTTTCCGGGTTCTGGCATTGGTCTTGGTGCGCTGACCGCGCACAGGCAAGCCGCGACGGTGACGGATGCCACGGTAACACCCCAGGTCCATCAGGCGTTTGATGTTCATGGAGACTTCACGTCTGAGGTCGCCTTCGACAGTCAGCTTGCCAATTTCGCTACGCAGGGCATCCAACTGCTCTTCACTCAGTTCACTGACCTTGGCACTTGGTGTGATACCCGTTGCCGCACACAGATTCCTGGCAATAGTCGGCCCGATCCCATAAACATAGCGCAAGGAAATCACAACGTGCTTGTTATCAGGTATGTTGACACCGGCAATACGTGCCATAGATTAACTCCACTCTCGTCAGGGCTGGCTCTTACTCCGCCCTCTGTTCTAAACCCTAATCAGCCTGTTTTCGCTTTTGATTCAAGCGCCGCAAAAAGGCGCAGAAGCTTATACGTTCGGGCGCAAAAAATCAACAGCTTAACCTTGGCGCTGCTTGTGCCTGGGCTCTGTGCTGCAAATAACCCTTACATTGCCGTTGCGCTTGATGATCTTGCAGCCGCGGCAGATTTTCTTAACTGATGCTCTTACTTTCATGTTCGTGCTCCAAAAAAAACTACTCCAACCCGGACCTTCTGCTGCTTAGCGCTTGAAGGATCCCAGATTTGACTTCTTCATCAGTGACTCGTACTGGTGAGACATCAGGTGTGACTGTATCTGTGACATGAAGTCCATGCACACCACCACCACGATCAGCAACGAGGTGCCACCAAGGTAAAACGGTACATTCGCCGAAGTCTGCAAGAACTGTGGCAGCAGGCAGATCAAGGTGATGTAGGCCGCGCCAAACATGGTCAGGCGAGTCATTACTCCATCCACATACTTGGCTGTCTGCTCACCAGGCCTGATGCCCGGGATAAAGGCACCAGAGCGCTTCAGGTTTTCAGATATCTCCCTGGGATTGAACATCAGGGAGGTGTAGAAAAAGCAAAATGCCACAATCAACACTGTAAACAACAAGACATTCAATGGCTGACCAGGCCCCAGAATCAGGGCAAGGTCCGCCAGAAATTCATAACCTTCGTTCTGCCCGAACCACTGTCCCAGGGATGCGGGAAACAGCAGGAAGCTGCTGGCAAAAATCGCCGGAATCACACCCGCCATATTAACCTTCAGCGGCAGATGACTGGACTGTGCCTGATAAACCTTGCGTCCCTGCTGCCTTTTGGCATAGTTCACGGTGATACGGCGCTGGCCTCTCTCAATGAACACCACTACCGCAATAACAACCACGGCCAGCACGGCCACCACAAACAGTGCCAGCGGCTGAATCTGTCCTTCGGCGGCCTGCTCCAGGGACTGGCCAATGGCAGAGGGCAAGCCAGCCACGATGCCGGCAAAGATCAACAGCGAGATCCCATTACCCACACCGCGCTCGGTGATTTGTTCACCCAACCACATCAAAAACATCGCGCCGGTCACCAGGGAAACGATGGCGGTGAAGTAGAAGGTAAAACCAGGATCATAAGCCAGCCCAGCCAGCAAACCCGTGCTGATGGCCACGGCCTGAATGGTGGCGAACAACAAGGATCCATAGCGCGTGTACTGACTGATCTTGCGCCTGCCGGACTCGCCTTCCTTCTTCAGCTGTTCCAACTGGGGAGTGGTGGCTGTCAACAACTGCATGATGATCGATGCCGTGATGTAAGGCATTACACCCAGGGCAAAGATACTCATGCGCTCAATGGCACCACCTGAGAACATGTTGAACAGGCCCAGGAAGGTCCCCTGGTTCTGGTTGAACAAGGCGGCCAACTGGTCGGGATTGATGCCTGGCACCGGGATATGAGTCCCGATACGGTAGACAAAAATCGCGAACAGCACGAAAAACAGTCTGGCTTTCAATTCTGCCAGTCCATCTCCCCTGCCTATGCCCGCCGCTGCTCTTGCCATCTTGTTTTAGCCCTGTTGACGTTTGCGTCAGTCTTCCAGTACTTTGCCGCCGGCTGCCTCAATGGCTGCCCTTGCACCCTTGGTCACGCCAAGGCCCTGAACGGTCACAGCCTTGCCAATATCCCCGGACAGCATCACTTTTACACGCTTGACGCCACTGCTGATGATGTTGGCCTTGCGCAATGCTTCCAGATTGATGACTTCGGCATCTATCTTACCCAGCTCAGAGGTACGGACTTCTGCTGTCACCATGCCAATTCTTGAAACGAAGCCGAACTTGGGCAGACGCTTCTGCAACGGCATTTGACCGCCTTCGAAGCCTGCTCTTACGGTACCGCCGGCGCGAGCCTTCTGTCCCTTGTGGCCACGGCCACAGGTTTTACCAAGGCCGCTGCCAATGCCACGGCCGACGCGTTTCTTGTCTTGCCTGGCACCAGCACCGGGAGCCAATGTATTCAGACGCATGTTCACTCTCCCTCAACAACGATCAAGTGGCGCACCTTGTTGATCATGCCACGCACAGCCGGGGTATCTTCCACCTCGGCGGACTGGCGGATGCGCCGCAGGCCGCCCAGGCCGATCAGGCACTGTTTATGCTTCTCAAGCGCACCGATTGTGCTCTTGACCAAAGTCACTTTTACTTTCTTGGCAGCCATGACGCTTTACCTGTTTATCCTGTAATTTCTTCAACACTCTTGCCACGCTTCATGGCAACTTCTTCTGGTGAGCGCATGTTCTGAAGGCCCTTGAAGGTAGCGCGTACCACGTTGACCGGATTGGTCGAGCCGTAGCACTTGGCCAATACGTTGTGTACGCCAGCCAGTTCAAGAACCGCACGCATTGCACCGCCCGCAATCACGCCAGTACCTTCAGAAGCAGGCTGCATGAAAATGTTGGATGCTCCATGACGGGCCTTGACGGGATACTGCAAAGTACCACCATCCAGCTTCACGGTAATCATGTTGCGACGCGCCGCTTCCATCGCCTTTTGGATCGCCTGCGGCACTTCCCTGGCCTTGCCACGACCAAAACCGACGCGGCCATTGCCGTCACCAACAGCGGTCAAGGCAGTGAACGCAAATATACGACCACCCTTTACAACCTTGGCTACACGGTTCACCTGAATCAGCTTTTCCTGCAAGCCTTCTTCATTTTTGTTCTGATCGTTTTTCAATGCCATAACATTTAATCCGGTTCTTTAGAATTCCAATCCACCTTCACGGGCTGCCTCGGCCAACGCCTTGACTCGGCCATGATAGAGATAACCAGAACGGTCGAAGGCAACCTTGGTAATGCCCGCGGCCTTGGCCTTCTCGGCAATCAGCTTGCCTACCTCTGCTGCTGAAGCGACGTTGCCAGACTTGTCCTGGCCCAGTGATGACGCGCTTGCCAGCACTTTGTCGCCATCTGGCGAAATAATCTGGGCATATATGTGCCTTGGCGAGCGGTATACGCTCAGCCTGTAGGCCCGCAACTCCCTGATTTTTGCGCGGGCCCTTTTGGCACGGCGCAGACGTGATAATTTCTTGTCGCTCATACTCTATGCCCTACTTCTTCTTCGCTTCTTTGCGATATACATTTTCGTTGTCGTAACGAATACCTTTGCCCTTGTACGGCTCTGGTGGCCTGAACTCCCTGATCTCGGCAGCAACCTGACCCACCAGTTGCTTGTCGGTACCAGTCAGCACGATTTCAGTCTGAGTGGGAGTTTCCGCTTTCACACCATCAGGCAATTGGTAGTCGATTGGATGGGAGAACCCCAGAGTCAGGTTCAATACATTGCCTTGAGCCTTTGCCCTGTAGCCAACACCAACCAACACCAGCTTCTTCTGAAAACCTTCGCTGACGCCCGTCACCATGTTGTTCACAAGGGCACGAACGGTCCCAGCCAGGGCTTCCGCCTGTTTCTCTTCGCCAACGGGAGAAAACTTGAGTTGGTTATCTTCGCTGACGACTGCAACAGACTCATGCACAACCAACTGCAGGCTGCCCTTGCCGCCTTTCACGGAGACCACACCATTGGCCACACTTGCTTCTACGCCCTTGGGTAATTCGATCGGGCTGTTTGCTATTCTCGACATACGCCTGCTCTTATCAGTTCACTTGAGTATCGGAATTAGAATACCGTGCAAAGCACTTCACCGCCCAAGCCAGCCTCACGGGCAGCCTTGTCGGTCATTACACCCCTGTTGGTGGAGACCACCGCGATGCCCAGACCTGAACGCACTTGAGGCAAGCCGTCCTTGTTGGCGTACTGGCGCAGTCCGGGGCGGCTGCCACGGCTAATTTCCTCAATCACCGGTTTGCCATTGAAGTATTTCAATTCAATACTCAGCTCCGGTTTCACAACGTCAGCACTGATGCTGTAACCATTGATATAGCCTTCCTGCTTCAACACATTCAGGATGGCGACCTTGATCTTTGAAGATGGGCAGTCTACTGATGGCTTGCCTGCCATCTGCGCGTTGCGGATGCGGGTAAGGAGATCTGCGATTGGGTCTGACATGCTCATGATTTATTCTCCCGCTCTTACCAGCTTGCCTTGGTCAGGCCAGGCACGTCACCACGCATGGCTGCCTCGCGCAACTTGTTACGGCACAATCCAAACTTTCTGAAAACACCATGAGGCCTGCCTGTTACCTGACAGCGTCTGCGCTGACGGGTAGGGCTGGCATCACGCGGCAACTTCTGCAGTTTTACCTGGGCTTCCCACTTCTCATCATCACTGGCGTTGACGCTGCTGATAATGGCCTTGAGTTCAGCACGCTTGGCGGCATAACGACCCACCAGGCGGCTGCGCTTATCTTCCCTTGCAATCATTGATGTCTTAGCCATGAAACTTATCCTCTGACTTCCGCGGCAGGCGCATCGCCCTTGAATGGAAAGCTGAATGCCCGCAACAAGGCACGTGCCTCTTCATCGGTATTGGCGGTAGTTGTGATCGTGATATCCATGCCACGCAGGGTATCGATCTTGTCGTAATCGATCTCCGGAAAGATGATCTGTTCAGAAACACCCAACGCGTAGTTGCCACGGCCATCGAAGGACTTCGGATTCAAGCCCCTGAAATCCCTGACACGGGGAATCGCCACGGAAACCAGACGATCCAGGAATTCGTACATGCGCTCGCCACGCAATGTTACCTTGCAGCCCACTGGCCAGCCTTCGCGGATTTTGAAACCCGCTACTGACTTGCGAGCCTTGGTGACAACAGCCCTCTGGCCGGAGATAGCCGCAAGATCGCCGAGCGCGCTGTCCAGCACTTTCTTGTCACTGAAGCTGCCGCTGCCCATGTTCAATACAATCTTGGTCAGCTTGGGCACCTGCATGGGATTCTTGTATCCGAACTGCTTTGTCAGCTCGGGAATCACCTGCGTCTTATAAACCTCTCTTAATCGAGCCATGTCTCTACCTGTTGCCTGAATCTGTAAGAGCAATCGTCTTTATGCTTGTTAACCGATCACAGAGTTATCGGATTTGAAAATTCTCACCTTGGTGCCATCTTCCTGAATCTTGAAACCAACCCTGTCTGCCTTTGATGCGGCAGGGTTAAAAATGGCAACATTGGAGGCATGGATAGGGGCTTCCTTCTCCACGATACCGCCCTGTCTGCCAATATTCGGATTCGGCTTGGTGTGACGTTTGACCATGTTGATGCCGGATACGATCAACCGGTCATCCTTCAACACACGGGTTACCCTTCCGCGCTTACCCTTGTCGCGGCCGACGATCACAACCACTTCATCATCACGCTTGAGCTTTTGCATTAGCCTGTCTCAACCTCTTAAGCAAACTTACAGCACTTCAGGCGCGAGCGAGATGATGCGCATGAACTTCTCGGTTCTCAGCTCACGGGTCACCGGTCCAAAAACACGGGTACCAATTGGTGCCTGCTGGTTATTCAAAAGAATCGCCGCATTGTCATCAAATTTGATGAGCGATCCATCCTGGCGACGCACTCCACTCTTGGTCCGAACAACCAGTGCACTCAGCACCTGGCCTTTCTTGACCTTACCGCGCGGAATCGCTTCCTTGACAGTCACCTTGATCACGTCACCGATTCGGGCATAGCGCCTATGGGACCCACCAAGGACCTTGATACACATGACGCGCCTGGCGCCACTGTTGTCCGCCACATCCAGATATGACTGTACTTGAATCATTGCAACTCTCCGCCCTGTTACGGCTCAATACTTTCTTATATAACCACTGACCAATCAGACCTGAGCCGCCCTTTCATCCACGGAAACCAGCATCCAGGTCTTGGTCTTGGAGATAGGACGCACTTCCTTGATGGTGACAGTATCACCGGGCAGGCAGGTGTTTTCCTCGTCATGGGCGTGCATCTTGGTGGACTTGGTCACATATTTCCCATAGACAGGATGCTTCACGCGCCTTTCAACCAGCACGGTAATAGACTTATCCATTTTGTTGCTGACTACCTTACCGGTAACCGTACGTGCACGCTTCTCGACTTCTGTCATGGCTTACGAACCTGCCTTCTCAGTAATCAGGGTCTTGACCCTGGCAATATCCTTCCTCACGACCGACAACAGATGCGGCTGACCCAGCTGACCAGTGCCTTTCTGCATACGGTAATTAAACTGGTCACGCAACAGGCCCAACAACACTTCATTGAGCTCGTCCGCGGACTTTATCCTCAATTCATTTACATCCAACTTAGCCATCACATCACCACCCTTTTGGCAAACTTGGTCGCAAAAGGCAGCTTGGCGGCAGCCAGGCTGAATGCCTCATTGGCAAGCTGTTCGCTTACACCTTCTATCTCAAACAGAATCTTGCCAGGCTTGATCTGGGCGACCCAGTATTCAACACTACCCTTACCCTTACCTTGACGAACTTCCAAAGGCTTTTGAGTAATCGGCTTGTCCGGGAACACCCGGATCCAGATTTTGCCACCACGCTTCACATGACGGGTCAGTGCACGACGGGCGGACTCAATCTGGCGCGCTGTAAGACGGCCACGGTCAACAGCCTTCAGGCCAAACTCACCGAAGCTCACGGTACTGCCGCGATGAGCCAGACCGCGGTTGCGGCCCTTCATCTGCTTGCGAAACTTTGTCCTTTTCGGTTGTAACATCTAGACCTACCTCTCAGCCTTCTTCTTGGAATCGCCACTCAGGACTTCATCGACATTGTAGATTTCGCCTTTGAAAATCCAGACCTTGACACCGATGATGCCGTAGGTGGTCAATGCTTCGCTGGTAGCGTAGTCAATATCCGCGCGCAGAGTGTGCAGGGGCACACGACCTTCGTGATAACGCTCAGTCCGGGCAATCTCGGCACCGCCAAGACGGCCACTGACCTGGACTTTCACACCCTGGGCACCCTGACGCATGGCGTTCTGCATCACACGTTTCATGGCACGCCTGAACATCACCCTGCGCTCCAACTGCTGCGCCACACTGTCGGCAACCAGTTGCGCATCAAGCTCAGGTTTGCGACTTTCTTCGATGTTGATATGTACCGGCACGCCCATCTTGTCGCTCAGCTCGTTACGCAGCTTCTCAACGTCTTCACCTTTCTTGCCGATGACGATGCCAGGACGGGCTGTATAGACGGTAATGCGCGCGGTCTGTGCGGGACGCTCGATTTCAACACGGGAAACCGAAGCCGCGGACAGCTTCTTCTTCACCAGGTCACGCACCTCGAGATCCTGAAGCAAGTATTTTGCATAGTTCTTGCCGCCGGCATACCACACAGAAGTATGCTTCTTAACGATACCGAGTCGAATGCCTGTCGGGTGTACTTTCTGGCCCATGGTCTCCCCTAGCCTTTATCCGCAACTTTTACAGTAATGTGACATGAGCGTTTCATAATGCGATCAGCTCTACCTTTGGCGCGCGGCATGATGCGCTTCAGCGTCATACCCTCGTCCACCTGGATGCTCGACACGCGCAATTCGTCAACGTCGGCACCTTCATTATGCTCAGCATTCGCAATGGCGGAATTCAGCACCTTCTTGATAATGGCAGCTGCCTTCTTGGAACTGAATGTGAGCACTTCCAGGGCTTCTTCAACGCCCAGGCCGCGAATTTGATCCGCAACCAACCTCGCCTTCTGGGCTGAGAGGTTCGCGCCTTTGAGCCGTGCTGAAACTTCCATCTTGCCTACCTCTTCAAAAACTCTGTCGCCTGACAATTAGCGGGACTTCTTGTCCGCGGCATGACCACGATAGTTACGTGTCACCACGAACTCGCCCAGCTTGTGACCTACCATGTCCTCGTTGATGAGGATGGGCACATGCTGCTTGCCATTATGCACGGCAATGGTCAGCCCCAGCATGTCGGGAGAAATCATTGAACGCCGCGACCAGGTTTTGATCGGACGCCTGTCATTGTTCTCTGCGGCCACCTGCACTTTCTTCATCAGATGAAGATCGATGAAAGGACCTTTTTTCAGTGATCTCGGCACAGCCTAACCCCTATCTTAT
>JBJHAY010000093.1:0-10928 GCA_050485205.1 Gammaproteobacteria bacterium | reverse complement strand
CTAGCATCCCCGCCAGGGCACCATGGCGATTCATCCCCGGCCAGAACAGACTCAGCACGATCACAGGCCCGAAGGCGGCACCAAAACCGGCCCAGGCATGGCTCACCAGCGTCAACACGCTGCTGTTGGGCTGCCGCGCCAACAGCCACGCCAGACCGGCCACCCCCAATACCGCGACACGGCTCACCAATACCAATTCCCTGCCACTGGCAGCGGGACGCACAAAAACCTTGTAGAAATCTTCGCTGAGGGAACTGGAAGACACCAGCAATTGCGAGGAAATGGTGCTCATGATGGCCGCCAGGATCGCAGCCAGCAGAAATCCCGCCACCAGGGGATGGAACAGCCACTGGGCCATGATCATGAACACCGTTTCCGGATTCTCCAGGGCCACGCCCTGGCTCAAGGATACCCCCAAGCCACTGAATCCGGTCAACAGCGCACCGGCCAGGGCCAGGCCCATCCAACTCATGCCAATGCGGCGGGCACTGCCCAGATCATGATGGGAGCGGATCGCCATGAAACGGACCACGATGTGGGGCTGGCCGAAATAACCCAAGCCCCAGGCCAGGCTGGAAAATATGGCGGTAAAACTCAGCCCGCGCAGCATGTCGAAGTAACCGGCTTGTGCCACGGCCACGGTATTGACCGCCACCACGGGGCCTCCCACGGCCACAAAGGCTGCCAGCGGCACTGCCAGCAAGGCCACAAGGATGATGCAGCCCTGCACAAAGTCCGTCAGGCAGACCGCGTGGAATCCCCCCAGCAAGGTATAGGCCACCACCACAGCCAGGGTAATCATGACGCCCGCGGAATAACCCATGCCGAAAGAGGCTTCAAACAACAGCCCACCCGCCACCAGCCCTGAGGAGGTATAGAGCGTGAAAAACACAATGATCACCACCGCGGAAAAAATCCGCAGCCAATGACCGTGGTCCTGAAAGCGTTGTGTGAAGTAGTCCGGCAAGGTCAGGGCATCGCCGGCAAGTTCGGTGAACACCCGTAACCTCGGCGCCACCAGTCGGTAATTACACCAGGCGCCGATGAACAGGCCGATGGCGATCCAGGCACTGCTGATGCCAGTGACCACCATGGCCCCCGGCAGCCCCATCATGATCCAGGCACTCATGTCGGAAGCGCCAGCGGAAAGTGCCGTCACCGCCGGACCGAGCCGGCGCCCTCCCAGCAAAAACGCCGCAGCATCACCGGAAGCCTCCCGCGCCGCATACACACCGATCACCAACATCCCCAGGAAATAAAGTCCAAGCGCGATGAGGGTGGCGCTATCCATGGCTCCGCCCTAGAAGGAGTAAACCATACTGACACTGGTCTGGGTGTCAGTGGAGGTGGCTCCCGGGGGAGGGCTGGAGTTGTTCCTGGCCTGGAAGGCAATGCGGGTGGCAATTCTCCCCAGTATGTTGGACACCAGGGCGACCTCGAAGCGGCTCACCGTGAGGTCATCACCGATTTCACTGGTAAAGCTTTGGGTGATGGTGGCGGTACTGTTCAAACGCCAGCGTAGATTCTGGCCCAGGGAAAGGATCTTCTGACCATCGCTGGGCAAACCTATCCGCTTGTTCTCCCGGTATCCTGCCCCGCCATATAATTGCAGGCGAAAATCATTGGTATTGGAGAGATAGCGCCCGTATCCGGTGGCAACCGTGGCCTGGAAGTCGAAACCACTGAAGCGGTCATCGTTGTAACTTCCCTGCACGAACCAGTATTCGTCATCATCAAAATTATAGTCAGACTTGTTTTCGAAGAAGTAGCGCTCGGCCCTGGTGACGTTGTTTTCCTGTGAGGCCAGCCCCTGGGCCTTGAGATTGTGCAGCCAACTGGAGGCTCGATACTCCAGCAACACCTCTGTGTTATAAGTCTGGGTATCAGTATTACCGGAAGTCCCCACATATCCCACGGAAATGCTGGCATCGTAGGGTTTGGCCTCCTCCGCCTCCTCGTCTTCATCCTCCTCTTCCTGAGCCATCAGGGCTGGACTGAAAACCAGGGGCAGCAGCGCCAGCAGCAGCCAGGCCGGCCTTTTTTTAATATTCATACAAGTACTCCAGATCGCAATAAACTCATGGCGGCCAGGCACCCAAAAAATAAAGGCCTGCCCCCATCGGGAGCAGGCCTGATCAAATGACTTACCTGGGTCTCGCGAAATATCCTACCCGGTCACCATTGAAGGTGCCCACCCAGATATTGCCGTCCACTTCCAGCGCCGTGCTGACGCCCTGGATGGCGGCAGTCTGGTCCGCGCCTCCCACCCTGACCGCGGTCATGGTATCGGCATCCACTTCCACCACCGACCAACCAGTGGAGCAAGCCGGGCCAGTACATTCGGCGGGATCTACCACATTGCCGCCCGCGGTCAGCAACTTGCCTGGCGCGCCCCAGCGAATATTGTCAGGCACGATGTCTATCCTGACACGCTCGCCGGTAACCGGACTCTGGGAGCGGTCAAACTTGATCACTTCCCGGGTACCCATGGCGGTGACGTACATATAGCGGCCATCGGCACTCAGTTCTATGCCATTGGCACCGGAAAGTTCAGTGCCCGCCACCACCTCGACCGCCCCACCCGGCCGCCACTCGAACACATGACCTGTGATTTCACCGGCATTGATGGCGCCAAAACCACCACCGGCCGGATCCATCATCTTGGTGGTGACGAAGCCCCCGTCCTCAAGAATGGCGACACTGTTGATAAAGGTATTGGCCGGCTCCGGCATCACCACGCAGCCCTTCCAGGTGAGCCTGGCGCTGCCACCGCCGACATCTAGATCGAACATTTCCACCGCTTCGCGGGCACCATGGCTGGTGGCGTAGAGATCATAACGGTTGGCGCCCGTCTGGCGCAGGGCCAGACCATGCATGGAAAAATTCTGGACATTCAAGGGGCCGGGGCAGTCTGGAAACATCCCGGTGTCATGGCCTTGGCCAAAGCTGCCGCCATGCACCAATTCTTGATAGCTGTGATCATTGGGGTTGATCAAATAGAGCCGTCCCGACAAATCGCCCCGAGTCATGCCGGAGGCCAGCAACAGCCCGGTATCTCCCAGATGGATCAAGTCCTCGGCATTGATCAGACCACAGATATAGGTCAAGCCCTGACCGGGAGCGCAATCATCCACCGCCACCTGCGCCGGCGCTGGCGCTGGCTGTGGGCTGGGAACAGTCTGCTGGGAAGAGTCGCCACCACAACCGGCCAGCAACAGCATGGTGGAATACAACACTGCTTGATGGATCACATTGGATGACATGGCTTTACTCCCAATGAATTGGAATCACTGTGTTTTTTTGTGGATAGGGTCTGTATCAGGGGCATGCCCCGAAAACCCGCATATTTAACCACCCCGGCAGGCAAAAAAAAAGGCAGCGCGGCTGCCGATACTCCCTCCCTGGTGGCCACGTCCATGGCCACCACTGCTCACACCAATTTGTCCGGGGGGCTGTCCCCCTTGAAAAAGGCTTCCAGGTTGTCCACCACCCGCATCCCCATGGCAGTGCGGGTTTCCAGGGTAGCGCTGCCAAGGTGGGGCAGCAAGGACACATTGGGCAGGGCAATCAGTGCTTCCGGCACCTTGGGCTCCTGGGCGAACACATCCAATCCGGCGCCGGCCACATGCCCCTGTCTGAGGGCTTCCACCAGGGCCGCCTCATCCACCACGTCACCACGGGAAGTATTGATAAGGTAGGAACCTGGCTTCATTCGGGCCAGCGCTTCCGCATTGATCATATTGCGGGTGGCTGGGCTGGCCGGGCAATGCAAGGCCACGAAGTCGGACCGGGCCAGCAGATCATACATGTCCGCCTGGTATTCCGCGCCCATATCTGCAACTTGCTCATCATCCACCGGACGACGGTTGTGATACAGAATTTTCATCCCAAAACCAAAGTGTGCCTTGCGCGCCATGGCCATGCCGATACGACCCATGCCGATGATGCCAAGCGTCTTGCCGCTGACCATGGCGCCCATCAGATGCGTCGGGTACCATCCATGCCACATGCCAGAGCGCACCTGCAACTCTCCCTCCGAGGCACGACGCGCCACCATCAGCATCAAGCACATGGCGAGATCGGCGGTGGCCTCGGTGAGCACATCGGGAGTATTGGTGACGGTGATTCCCGCCGCCTTGGCCGCTTCCAGATCGATGTGATTGAAACCGACACCATAGTTGGCAATGATGCGGGACTTGATTTCTTCTCCCTCGAATACCGGCGCGCCCATTTTGTCCACCACACAGGGACACACCGCATCATAGCGACGCAAGGCCTGCCGCAGACCTTCTTCGTCCATGGGTTTGTCGGACTCATTGAGAGTGACATCGAACAATGACGCCAGCCGTTGCTCCACGGCCTCGGGCCACTTTCTTGTGATCAGCACGGATGCTTTGCTCAAGCGTACAACCTCCTCATTCTGGCAATGAATACTTGCTCTGCATATTGGCAACATGCAGAGCTTATCTTGCTATGGCTTTTCTGTCTCGGCATCAAGGGATGCCGGTTCTTCATCAGGGCCGAATTTAGCCCAGTATTGGTTCACCATGCCCTTCACCTCACGTCGCATCATCATGATGCCGAAAAGATTGGGCAGCGCCATCAGCACGATGGCCACCGCGGCAAAGTTCCATACGATGGTGGTGTCCGTGAAAGCGGCCAGAAAGAATACCACGCAATAGATCACCCGGTAGAGCCAAACCCAGCGCAGACCGAAAAGATAGATGATGGCCCTGTCACCATAGTAGGACCAGGCGATGGCGGTTGAAAAGGCAAACAATACCAGGGACAAGGTCACAATGTACTGGCCATAATCCCCGAACAAGCCCTGGGTAAAGGCCATGGTGGTGAGACGCGAGGAGTGAATCAATGACTTGCCTGCCACGGTCACGCCCTCGGTGACGATGGCGCCGTTGGCAACCTCCAGCACGCCTGTATACGGCTCGCCATTGCGATAGTAGCTCACCTCCTCCGCCACCGAACGCGCGTGCAGGACTGTATGGGCATCCATGTCAAGAGCGTATCCATCCGCAATGTCGAGGCTGCCGCTGAATCGCGACACAGCCCCACTGTTACCATTGACCAGGAAGTCGAACAGGCTGTCCCTGTGCGCCGGATTGCTGTCCTCATAGCGGCCATCGACAATGGTCATGTCCGCCATCTGGAACTCATGCAGGAACTTTTCCGTCCACACCCCGGAAGACAAAATCACCAACCCCGTGATGGTGCAGATGATGATGGTGTCCAGAAAGGGCTCGATCAGCGAGACCACGCCCTCGGCCACCGGCTCCCGGGTCTTGGCCGAAGCATGGGCAATGGGCGCGGAGCCCTGACCTGCCTCATTCGAGAACAAACCGCGGTTGACCCCCCGGGTGAAGGCGTAGGCAAAACTGGCGCCAAGAAATCCACCCGCCGCTGCGGAACCGGTAAAGGCGTCGGAGAAGATTGAGAGAAACGAGGGCAGTATCCGTTCCGCGTTTTCGATCATCACCGCCATGGCACCAATGAAATACAGACAGACCATGCTCGGCACCAGGGTGGAAGTGACCTTGGCGATACGGCTGATGCCGCCCACGATCACCATGCCCAACAACACTGCCAGCACAGCACCGGTGACCATACGGGACAGTCCAAAACTGGATTCAACACTGAGGGCAATATTGTTGACCTGTGGCATGTTGCCGGTGCCAAAGGAACAGATCACAGTGGCCACGGCGAACACGATGGCCAGGCCCCGCATGTTCATGCCCCGCTCCATGTAGAACATGGGGCCGCCAGCCATGGTGCCGTTGCCGGTCTGAATCCGGTACTTGTGCGACAGGGACACCTCCACCAATTTGGTGGCCATGCCCAGGAAGGCCGTCATCCACATCCAGAACAGCGCGGCCGGACCACCCACGTAGATGGCCAGACCCACGCCACCGATATTGCCAGTGCCAACAGTACCGGACAGCGCCGTGCTCAGGGCCTGAAAGTGCGATGTATCTCCCTTGGCCTTTCCACCTCCCGCGTACTTGCCACTCAGCACCCGCCAGGCATGACCGAAGAAGCGAAACTGGGGAAAGCCCAGATAGATCGTGAAGAACAAACCGACGCCCAGCAACACATAAGGAAACCAAAGCGAAGACCCCAGCAGAGCATCGAGGCTCAGCAGAAAGCGATTGAAACTGTCCACGCTTATTGCTCCGTGTCGTATTCATCCAGCGGAGGACAGGTGCAGAACAGGTTCCTGTCACCGTACACATCATCTACACGGTTGACACTGGGCCAGTACTTGTTGTGCCTGAGCCAGGGCAAGGGGAAGGCCGCTTCCTGGCGGCTGTAGCTACGGTCCCACTCATCATCCATGATATCCGCCAAGGTATGAGGCGCATGCCGCAGAGGGCTGCTCTCTGCATCATGGGTACCCGCTTCAACCTTGGCGATTTCCTCGCGGATTTTGATCATGGCTTCCACAAAGCGATCCAGTTCTTCCTTGGATTCACTCTCAGTGGGCTCAATCATCAGCGTGCCGGGCACGGGGAATGACATGGTGGGGGCATGGAAGCCAAAGTCCATCAGGCGCTTGGCCACGTCCACCTCGGAAATGCCGGTGGCGGCCTTGAGCTGACGCATGTCGATGATGCATTCGTGCGCCACCATGCCCTTGCCGCCCTTGTAGAGCACGGGATAGTGCGGCTCCAGCTTTCTGGCCACATAGTTGGCATTGAGGATCGCCACCCGGGTGGCATGGGTCAGGCCCTCTCCTCCCATCATGGTGATGTACATCCAGGAAATCGGCAGAATGCTGGCGCTGCCGAAGGGCGCGGCGGAGACCGCCATTTGCGCGGCGTCGGCGCCATCGGTGAAGACGTGTCCGGGCAAGTGAGGCGCCAGGTGACTTTTGACACCGATGGGCCCCATGCCAGGACCACCACCTCCGTGAGGAATACAGAACGTCTTGTGCAGATTCAAATGGCAGACATCGGCGCCGATATGGCCGGGACTGGTCAAGCCTACCTGGGCATTCATGTTGGCGCCATCCATGTAGACCTGGCCACCATGGTCATGCACCAGGGCACAGATTTCCTGCACAGTCTCCTCAAACACACCGTGGGTGGAAGGATAAGTGATCATCAAGGCCGCCAATTTGTCCTTGTGCTGTTCAACCTTGGCCTTGAGGTCGGTGATATCAACATTACCCTCCTTGTCACAGGCCACCACCACCACCTTCATGCCCACCATCTGGGCACTGGCGGGGTTGGTGCCGTGCGCGGAAGCGGGAATCAGGCAGACGTCGCGATGTCCCTCGCCCTTGCTGTCAAGATAACGCTTGATGGAAACCAGTCCGGCATACTCGCCCTGGGCGCCGGAATTGGGCTGCATGCTGATGGCATCGAAGCCGGTTATTTCCTCGAGTTTTTCCGCCAAGTCCTGGATCATTGCCAAATAGCCGGCATGCTGCTCCAGCGGTGAAAATGGATGCGCGCCACTGATCACCGGCCAGGTCACCGGAATCATTTCCGCGGTGGCATTGAGTTTCATGGTGCAGGAACCGAGGGCTATCATGGAACGATTGAGAGCAATGTCCTTGTCCTCCAGACGCTTCAGGTAGCGCAGCATCTCGGTTTCACTGTGGTAGGAATTGAAATTGGGGTGGGTCAGAAAATCGGTGATGCGCAGCAGGGATGCGGGGATTGCTGCGTCCATGGCGCCACTGGCAAGCTGTTGATCGAGACTGGCCACTGACAAGTCGGCAGCCTCGTCACCAAGTAATACCCGCCACAGGTCTTCCACGTCCGCACTGTCGCTGCACTCATCCAGGCTCAGGCCCAACTGGCTGTAATCCGTCTTGTCCACGCGCAAATTGATGCCAAGGGATTTGGCCCTTTCCACTACTTCCTTGCCGGCCTCCGGGCTGAAGCTCAATGTAAGAGTATCGAAAAAATGCTCGTTCAACAGCGAGAGGCCCTTGCCTTTCAGGCCAGCCGCCAGAATCCGGGTCAATCTGTGGATACGGTTTGCGATCCGGCGCAAGCCGTCGGGGCCATGGTACACCCCATAGAAAGCGCATATATTGGCCAGCAAGACCTGAGCCGTGCAAATATTGCTGTTGGCCTTCTCGCGCCTGATGTGCTGTTCACGGGTCTGCAGCGCCATGCGGAAAGCCTTCTTGCCACGAGTATCCACTGACACACCAATGATGCGGCCAGGAATCGAACGCTTGAATTTATCCCGGGTGGCAAAGTACGCCGCGTGGGGCCCGCCATAGCCGGGCGGAACGCCGAAACGCTGGCTGCTGCCTACTACGATGTCGGCCCCCATTTCACCCGGTGGCTTGAGCAGCACCAGGCCCATCAGATCGGCGGCAACAATGGCCATGGTCTTGTTTTGATGCAGGCTGGCAATGACGGGACCCAGATCAATGATTTCACCGCCCTTGCCTGGATACTGCAAGAGGGCGCCGAAACAGTCGTGCTTGCCGAGTTTATCCAGCGTATCCACTACCACTTCGATACCCATGTACGAAGCCCTGGTGCGAATCACGTCAATGGTTTGCGGAAAGCAGTCGCTGTCCACAAAAAAAGTATTGGACCTTACGTTTTCGCCAACCCGCTTGGCCATGGCCATGGCCTCGGCGGCCGCGGTGGCCTCATCCAAGAGGGAGGCATTGGCAATTTCCATGGCAGTGAGATCAACAATCAACTGTTGGTAATTGAGCAGGGACTCCAGGCGACCCTGGGAGATTTCCGCCTGGTAGGGAGTGTAGGCGGTATACCAACCCGGGTTTTCCAGCAGATTGCGCAGAATCACCAGGGGCAGTGCTGTATTGTAGTAGCCCAGGCCAATGAAGGAGCGGGCGGGGATTTCCTCCCGCATCATGGCACCAAGCTTCTCCAAAGCCGCTAACTCCGTCATCGGACCAGGCAGTTTCAGGGAGGAAGCCAGACGAATACTGGCAGGCAAAGTGCGCTCAATCAGTTCATCGAGATTCTTCAAACCCAGTGCCGACAGCATGTCATCGATCTGGCGCTCATCGGGCCCCACGTGGCGGGCAATGAATTCACCGTGATATTCCAGCTCGGTCAGGGAACTGCCCGGACCAACAATCGGCGTGGTTACAACAGAAGGACGTGTCATGTGATTTCCCTTGCATGCCGACTAGGGCGGCATGACTTGCAATAGTCTATCAAATACGATGCCGGCTATCATCAACACCCCCTCGGTCATGGAGTGACGACAATGATCACCAGGATCGCTTGTTTATCCAACCTGCATCAGATGCCAGTCAATAAAAGTGATTGCTGGCGCTTGTTGACCTCAGTCGCAGGAAGCATTGTAGGATACCTCGTCGATCAGGAAATCCAACTCTCCCACATCCTTGGGTTTGATCTTGTAGAGCCATCCCGTGCCGAAGGGCTCGGCATTGATCAGATCCGGCGTGTCCACCAGGGCCTGGTTCACTTCCACCACTTCACCGGAAATCGGCGTGTAGATATCGGACGCGGCCTTGACTGATTCAACCAGGGCCACCTTCTCCGAACTTTCCACCTTGGTGCCAGGTTCCGGCAATTCAATATAGACCACATCACCCAAGGTCCGTTGCGCATAATCCGTGATACCAATGGTGGCGATACCACTCTCATCCATCAACAACCACTCGTGGGTCTTGGCAAAACGCATTTTGCTGTCTATTGCACTCACGCAATTTCCTCCAAAAATAACCTAAACAATATTGAACAATTCATTGACTGAGGGTCATACAAAATATCACCAGGCAACCCATGCCATTCTTTCACTGACTTATCCGGCGCAAAAGCCGGTGATTCCTTAACCCGCGACACAATCGGTTAACGGATCAAGAATCAAAAACCTTTTTGCCATGACGCACGAAGTTGGGCTTCATGATTCTGGCCTGCTTCAGGCTACCGCGTATATCCACCTGACACTCAACGCTGCCCGCGGGTATTCGCGCCAGGGCAATCGACTGACCAAGCGTGGGTGAAAAGCCACCACTGGTTATCACGCCTTCACCCTTGTCGGTCACGACCTTCTGCCCATGCCTGAGAATGCCCTTGTCCAGCAGCAACAGACCAAGCAATTCAGGCAGTGCCGCTGACTTCTGTTGCATCAGCACGGTTCTGCCAACAAAGTCGCGTTCCGCTGGCTCCCAGCTGATGGTGCTTTCCAGATTCGACTCCAGTGGCGATGTGGTCTCATCCATGTCCTGTCCATAAAGATTCATGCCTGCTTCCAACCTGAGGGTGTCCCTGGCCCCCAAGCCGATGGGTTTCACGCCCACTTCGAGCAGCGCATCCCACAAGGTCGGCGCCATTGCTTCCGGCAAAATCACCTCAATACCCAGTTCTCCGGTATAGCCGGTGCGGGCCACGTAATAGTCTCCAACCCAGGCGGCTCTGAAATTCTTCAAACCCTTGACCACGGCCACCTGATCCTCCGGCAACAAGCGGCAGAACTTGTCGATGGCATTGGGGCCATGTACCGCCATGATTGCCTGGCCCTGCACCAATGAGACGTTTACCAGGAACTTTTCCGCATGTTGCTGAAGCCAGGCGAGATCCTTGGTGGTAGTGGCACAGTTCACCACCAGTCGGTATCCAGCGTCGACACGATAGACAATCAAGTCATCCACCACGCCGCCCTGGTGATTGAGCATGGGGGTGTAGAGGGCCTTGCCGCTCTGATCCAGCCTGATCACATCGTTGCACAGCATGTAACGCAAAAATGCCGTGGCATCGACGCCACTGATATCGATGATGCCCATGTGGGAAACATCGAAAATACCCGCATCGCCGCGTACTTGGTGATGCTCGGCAATCTGTGAACCATAATCGATGGGCATCGACCAGCCGGCAAAATCCACCAGCCTGGCACCCGCCTCCATGTGCTTCTGGTGAAGCACGGTTTTATTCAATTCCATAACGCTC
>JBJHAY010000092.1:0-10957 GCA_050485205.1 Gammaproteobacteria bacterium | reverse complement strand
GAGGCAGGTTGGGCCGCACCTGTTCATCCAGCAAGCGGTGTACGCGCCGACTCAGATCCACCACGTCGGGATGCTCTCCCGCAATCACCGTGAGCAGCAAGGTGGGCAGATTGTTATGACGGGTGATCACCCGGTCACTGGAAAAGCCATCAACGATGGTGGCCACGTCCGCCAGCAGCACACGGCCGCCATCGGGCCGGCGCGCCACCACGATACCCGCCAGGTCCTCGCCACTGTAAGCCTGACCACGGGTCATCAACTGGGTCTGCCCAGCCACATCGTCAATCAGGCCAGCGCCCAGACTGAGAGAAGAACGGCGGATGGCCTGGGCCACGTCTTCGAAACCCAATGCATATTTCTGCAGTTGGAATTCCGAGATTTCCACGGAAATTTCATAGGGCCGATCCCATTGCAGACTACTGCGCTCGGCACCCGGCAGGGCCGCGATGCGGTCGCGGATATCGCGGCCCAGCTCCTTCAGTTCCCGCTCCGGCAAATCCCCGGACAGCAACAGGAACATGACCGGGTTTTCCTGATAGACCCGCTGCACCACCGGCCGTTCCGCCAGGGTGGGGAAGGTATTGATGGCATCCACCCTAGCCTTGATTTCATTGAGCAAGAGGTCGACGTCATAGCCCTCGATGGCTTCCACATTGACCTGCCCCCGGCCTTCATTGCCAGTGGCGCGGATGCGCTTGATGCCTTGCAAACCGGCAATGGCCTCTTCCACCGGAATCAACACCCGTTCCTCCACGTCCCGTGGACTGGCGCCGGGAAAAGCCACGCTGATCCGCACCATATCCAGGGCGCCACTGGGAAACACGGTCTTGCCCATGGTACCCAGGCCAAGCGCGCCACCCACCAGGATAAACAACATCAGCAGATTGGCGGCCACGGGGTTTTTGACGAACCAGCCAATAACACCGTTCATGAGTGTTCTCCAGTATCCGCCTCATCATCACTGCCAGCGAGATTGACCTCCATGCCGTCAACGAAGCCCGCCAGTGGACTGGTGACCACCTGCTCGCCATCGCGCAGTTCAGCGCCCACCAGTACACTGTCCTCCAGGGTAGCCAACACGCTCACCCGCCGTGACCGCAGCCGCCTGTCGGCATCGACCACATAGACCTGATCACCATGATGCAGGGCCGCCCGTGGCAGCTTGAAAACCGTCCCCAGCTGACGTCCTTGGATTTCGGCGCGTACATATTGGCCCAGGGTCAGTTGCGTGGCACCATCATCGGCACGCATGTCGGTGCCACTGATACTGGCCACCAACACCAGATTGCGGGTGCGGGGATCGAGCACGCCTTCACTGCGGCTGATCCAGGTCCGCCACTGGCGTTCGCTGCCACCAACCATGGCACTGAGGGTCACCGGCAAGCCCTTGCCGGCAATGTCGAGCACACTGAGATCGAGATCGTCGAGGGCATTTTCCGGCACCGGCAGGCGCACTTCCAAAGCATCCACGGCAATGAACTCGGACAGGCTGGCGCCAGCATTGACATACTGCCCCAAGGCCACCTCGCGTGCGCTGACCATGCCATCAAAAGGAGCCAGGATGCGGGTGCGCTCCAGCATCAGGCGGGCTTTCAGCAGGTCCGCCTCGGCCGACTTGAGACGGGCCTCGGCTCCGGCCAGTTGCGGCTTGCGCAATGCCAATTCAGAAGGCAACCGGCTTCCGCCCGGCACCAACAGTTGCCATTCCGCCTGAGCCAGTTGGCTTTGGGCGCGCGCGGTCTCCAGAGCCTGTTGGGCATCCGCCACCACGGCCTCGGCGCCGATCACCGCCAATTCGTAGTCACGGGGGTCCAGGGCCAGAATCAATTCTCCCGCCTGAAAACGGCCACCATTGACGAACTTGTCAGATACCTCATGTACCGCTCCACTTACCTGGGGAATCAGACTGATGCGCTGACGCGCTTCCACTGTGCCCTGGCTTTGCACCCTCAGGGTGGCGGGACTGGCGCTGACGGTCACCGCGCGCACCAGACGTGGTTGCACTGTCACAGTTTCCCGTGCCACCTCGGGCTTGGCCTTGATGACGGCAATACCGCCGCCAAGGCATCCAAGCAGTACCAGCAGTGCTGTCACCAGACCAATGGTGGATGTTTTGTTGCTGTTTTTGGACATGAAGTCCCCCCTGCCGCCTTGCATGGGCGGTGTTGTGATTACTGTCTGAAATCGATGCGCTGGTTGATTCTGTAGGAGCCTGCCCCGAAGGCGACTCTCCCTTGTCGCGGGCAGGGCCCGCTCCTACATGTTCTTGAATTCCCGATATAGTTTGAATTGGGGTGATGTTACATAAGCCTCCATCCGCACCAGGCGTTGTTGCAGCACTGAAAATTTACGGGCACAGTGCTTGATGCTGGCATGGGCTGCCCTGGCTTGTTCCTCCAGCGCCTCATCTACGGGATCCAGCGGTTTGCTCTCACCCTTGGAACTTACATAAGGCTCTCCTTCCGGCTTTTCATCAAGAATGAAGTAAGCGCCAAAGTAGGCGATGCTGACAATGGATCCCGACAGAAAGAACATCACGAAAGTCATGATCCGCACCACTGATACATTCACTTCCAGGTAGTCCGCCACCCCGGCACATACCCCCAGAAAGCGACCATCCCTCTTGTTGCGGTACAGGGGCTTTCTGTAATCGACATTCTTCAAATGCCTGACCGTGTGATTCTCTGCAAACCTTTCCTTGACGCTGCCCTTGGCGTCATCCAGAAGGAACCAGGCAACAAAATAAAGCGGGATGAGAAACCAGGCACCAAAGCAGACGGAGATAATGAATACCAGCCGCACGGTCCAGGATTCCACTCCCAGATAGTCCGCAATCCCGGCGCATACTCCCAGGAACTTCTTGTTTTCCCGGTCAAGATGCAGACTTTTTTTATTTCTGGCCATGGTAGTCCCTCCACTCCGGCGCCTCGGCATCCAATATGGTCTCCAGGGATTTGATGCGTTCCGCCATGTTGTCAGCAGCCGCCGTCAGCTCATCAAGCTGTTTGCGCTCTTCCTCGCTGAAACCCTGAGCAGCCCTGTGCTTAGCCTTGTAGTGCATCACGATCCACACGATCCAGATCGGCATTGTGACGGCCGCGAAGCCAATCAATTCTCCCATCACCCCAGTCCTCTTGTTTCAGAATCATTTGTTATCGCTGTTCTCGTCCTGCTTGTTGCCAAGTCGTGCCTTCAGGGCTTCCAGTTCACGGTCCACCTTGCTTTCCCGTTCCAGGGCTTCGAACTCAGCTTCGATGCTCTTGCCCTTGGCGCCCAGTTCGTAGGATTCGATCTCACTCTCCATGGCCTCGATCTTGCGTTCATAATGCTCGAAGCGGTTGATGGCCTTGTCGATGCTGCCACTGTGCAGCTTGTGGTTCACCGTGCGGCGTGACTCCGTGGTCTTGTGCCGCATCAGCATGGTCTTCTGGCGCGCGCGGGCATCATTGAGCTTGGCCTGCAACTGCTCTATTTCCCGACTCAACTTGTCCAGGGACTCGTCGAGTTTCTGCAGGTCCTCGGTGACCACCACGATCATGTCCTCGACCGCGGATTTCTCCAGCAGGGCGGCCTTGGCCAAGTCCTCGCGTCCCTTGCTCAGGGCCAGTTCCGCCTTTTCTTCCCAGTTCCAGGCCTGGTCGGCCAGTTTCTGGTTGCGGCGCTGCAGTTCCTTCTTGTCGGCGATGATGCGGGCTGAAGTACTGCGCACTTCCACCAGGGTCTCTTCCATCTCCTGGATAACCATGCGGATCATTTTCTCTGGATCTTCCGCCTTGTCCAGCATCACGGTGATATTGGAATTGATGATATCTGACAATCTCGAAAAAATTCCCATGTCCTGCGCTCCTTATCTCAGCGGGCCAGTATGCGGCCCTTGGCTTGTTCGTACTCCACCTCGTTGATGGCGCCGGCAGACCGGGCCCGATCCAGGTCCAGCAATTCCTGGCCTATGGTGGGTTGGGACTGGTTAGGGCCACGCCGCGGCCCCGAGCCATCTTTCTCTACATAGATGCAGCCACTCAGCAGCAGGCTGCTGCAGACAATAACGGCGGTGATCAAGTTTTTCATGGTCGGCCCATATGCTCTGTTGGTTCATGTAAGGGGTCGGCGACTCACTTCCGCCAAACACCCGATATCTA
This sequence comes from Gammaproteobacteria bacterium, assembly GCA_050485205.1. Classification (GTDB taxonomy): domain Bacteria; phylum Pseudomonadota; class Gammaproteobacteria; order Pseudomonadales; family Pseudohongiellaceae; genus JAVVEZ01. The sequence goes on along the minus strand of JBJHAY010000092.1, from coordinate 6,818 downwards.
ACCCATGTTCTGGTTAGTGAAGCCCGGATGCCGGCATGACTGCCAATGCCACCGCAGGGGTCTTTGCGGGACCATAGCGGTCTTCCTTTCCCCGCAGTCATGCCGGCACCCTGACTTCTGTCCAGACTATTTGCAGGGCTTGTGCCAACTTTGAATTTTTTTCAAGCTATTGTTTTATAAATAATTTTATTTTTATTGGAGAAACCTGCTCAAAATCACTTTGGCAATATAACCAACTTATGGTAATTTTCGCCAAATCTTGATCGACCTCATGCCTCGCCGGAGAAGCGGCCCATGGAGAATCCCAGCCAGTCCGAACGCATGATCGGCGAGTCCGCCGCCTTTCTACTGATGCAGGAGCAGATTTCCCGCCTGGCGCCACTCAACAAGCCAGTGCTCATCATCGGGGAACGTGGCACCGGCAAGGAACTGGTGGCGGCCCGCCTGCATTATCTGTCCCGCCGTTGGGAACAGACCTTTCTCAAGATCAATTGCGCCGCCTTCAGCGAAAGCCTGCTGGAATCCCAACTGTTCGGTCACGAAACTGGTGCCTTCACCGGCGCCACCAAGCAGCTCAAGGGCTATTTCGAGCGTGCCCACGGCGGCACCCTGTTCCTGGATGAACTGGCCAGCACCACCCTGGCAGTACAGGAAAAGGTATTGAGAGTGACGGAATACGGCGAAATCGAACGCCTGGGTGGCAGTCGTCCCCTGGTGGTGGATGTACGCATTGTCGCCGCCACCAATATCGACCTGCCCCAGTTGGCGGCCGTCGGCAGGTTCCGCCAGGACCTGCTGGACCGTCTGGCCTTCGATGTCATCACTCTGCCCCCGCTGCGGGAACGGCGCGAGGACATCATGGTGCTGGCGCGGCATTTCGCCATCGGCATGGTGAAGGAATTGGGACGTGATTACTTCCCCGGCTTCAGCCGGGGCGCCGTGGAGGCGCTGATGAACTACGCCTGGCCAGGCAATATCCGCGAACTCAAGAATGTGGTTGAACGGGCAGTCTACCAGTGCGAAGACCCCGACAGCGACATTCGGGAAATCATCTTCGATCCCTTCGACTCCCCCTATCGCCCCCGGATGCCTGCCCTGGAGGCACAAGGCACCAGGCATGAGGTCCGGCAGGAAGATCCGCCACCATACCAGTTCATCAAGCCGTCATTGCAGGAAGGAGGCTTCGATTTCAAGCAGCATGTGCAGGAATATGAAAAAAACCTCTTGCAGCAGGCCTTGCAGAGCTGCCAGTTCAACCAGCGCAAGACGGCTGCTCACCTGGACATGACCTATGATCAGCTACGGGGTTATCTGAGGAAGTACGGTTTGACCTGAGAGGCTACAAGACAAGCCAAAGCGCGGCGGCGCAGCCTGAAACAGGCCGCCGCCGCGAAGGTGACACAGAAATGGCCCACTAGTCAGCGGGCAAGCGGATCCGGCCGCATCTGGAACTGGAACACCTTGCTGGTGGTGCCTGCCCCGGTTTCCATGTGGAAGGGCGCGCGACTGCTGATGGTGGCCCACAGCCCCCTGCCCTTCCAGCCGGCATTGGGATCATCGATACGCCCATCCAGCCACTTGGTATAGAAACCCAGTGGATAGGGCACCCGCAGTGTCACCCACTCCCCCTGGTTCCACACCTGCAGCGCATCCGCCTGGTTGCCGGTGTTGATGGGCGTGTTATCCCCCAGGCCCAGGGTATTGAACTGGTCGACCCAGGTGTAATAACTGCCCTCGGAGGAACCAGGCAGGTCCAGATTCTTGAACTGGGGCATGGGTTCGGGATGAAAGCTCCAGCCCTCCGGGCAGTGCTGTCCGGTGGCCTCAGGGCCATTGAGGGGGCCCTGGCACAGCCTGCGATCAAAACTGGCCAGGTGGCCGCTGGCAAGGGCCACCCAGGCTACGCCGTCGCGGTCGATGTCCATGCCCCTGGGAGAGAAACCCTCAATGGCGTCGCCATTGTCGTCCACCGGCAATTCATAATATTCGGTAATGGCGGTTTCCGTGGGATTATCCCCCGGCACCAGACGCACCACGGCGCCGGGATAGCCCAGACTGGAGCCCCACACCGAGCCGTCCGGGGCGGGAGATACGGCATAGAAGCTGGCGACTATGCGCTTGTCCTTACTCGGGTCCACCGGATCATCAGGCCCCACATAGTCTTCATCCCGCCGGCCGTTGCCATTGGTATCCAGAATGAAGGGAGTCCAGCCCTGAGCCGCCGCCGCATCCCCGGTGGCCAGGAACTCCCGGGTGTTGAGCCAGCCAATCACTTGACCACCACCGCTGGTCCACAGGGTGTTGTCCTGATCCTCTGCAAACATCAGGTGGTGGGTACTGAAGCAGGTGTCGATGGGGGTGTATTGATCGGCCACGGGATCATAGAGTCCCAAATGACGGCCAGCCGCGTTGACGGGGAAGGACTGGGCCGATGGATGTTCAGAGCCCTCGCGGCAGAACGCCGGATTGTCGCCGGGGTCGCGCACCCGTGCCGTGATCCACACCCGCCCGTCCTGGTCCAGCATGGGATTGTGGACGGTGGTGGCACTGTCCCAGATGGGTTCGTCGCCCCAATAGGGAGAGGCCGCCATGGGCAGGGCTGGTGCCGGGTCATAGCCGGATTCTGGCAGTGGGAAGACCGGCACTTCGTCGATGGCGTGAGTAATGGGATCGAGAACCGGCAGGTAATCGGCGCTGTTTTCCAGGGCGCCGTAGAGTTTGCCATAGGCATTGACCGTGGGATTGCGGCGGTCGGTGGATACTAGGTCATGCAGGTAGGCCTTGGGATCGGCCCAGTCCCACTGGGTGATCACCACGTTGCGCTCCAGCCCCTGGGGCCGCGGCGGCACCGGCGGCAATTCCCCGGCGGCGATGCGGTCGGTCCAACCGGCATACATCTCCAGCACTCGCTGCAGGCCCATGCCAGTCAGCGTGGTCAGCATGTTGCCCCCCGCCTGGCCGGACTGGATGCGGCGCTGCCAGGCCGCCACCGAGGTATCGAAGCCATTGAACATTTCCGGGATTTCGCGGGTGGCCTTGTTGCCCATCTGATGACACACCACACAGCCGCCACTGGTGATGCGGCGGATGTAATCGGCCTGGTTGCGGATATCTGGCGCAATGCCATTACCTGCCGGTCCAGTACCGGGGAATTCCTCATGTCCGGGGATTTCCAGCAGAGAGAACCAATAGCCTGCCGGGTAGTATTCGGCGGCAGCCGCCGCATCCGGGGCCGGCACTGCCTCCAGATTCAGATTCTGGCCCGGCGCCGTGGCAACCCTGGGAGAGTCCACCAGGCCATAACCCCGCACCCATACCTCGTAGCTGGCGGTGGGAAGATCGGGGATCAAGAAGCGACCCTGGTCGTCGGTGACCACGATCCTGGCAAAGCGGGTGGGCAGGTCGTGGGTTTCCGCGATCACCCAAACCCCGGCCTCCGGCCCATTGGGGCCGCTGACCACGCCGCCCACATCATTCTGGCCGATGGTAACGGCGGCGTCTGCCTGGGGAGCCGGCGCGACAGATGCTTGTGTCTGGGACACTGCCTGTTGTGCTGAACTGTCTGATGGTGAACTGTCACCGCCGCAACCGGCAAGAGCCAGAGCGGTGGCGGCGCTGATGCAAAAGGCCAATTTGTGATTCATGACACCTCCGTTGAGTGGGAGCAGGTAGTTCCCATTGACTGCAAGGGTGAGAGACAGGATAGAGCCCGAAGGGTAGCATTGATGGCCGGGGCCTACAAACGACAGCGCCCGGAGCCAGCATATGAATCACTGCTCATGATTTACTCTGCCGCCTGCGCCCTCTCAAACCGTGAGGTTTCAATGTAGTAACGCACCGCGGTATTGCCTTCATGACAGGCGTATTCATACATCTCGTAGTCATTGTCGAGATACATGGGATAGGCCACGGTGAAGGAGCCGCTGGCCAGTACCGCCGGATCTTCCACCACCAACTCGTAATCGATGGTGTCGTCGGCACTGCGGGTAAAGCGTTCAATGGTGCGCATTTCCGTGGTGGAGGGCTGCAGCGGGCCGGGGGAACCGGGCACGCCAGCGCTGGTCTTGCCCACCAGACCATTGTAATTCGTGGTTTCCACCACCAGGGTGTTGCCCTCCCAACGGCCACGCGGCTCACCCAACCATTGCTGAATTTCAGGCTCCAGCGGCGGCATGCCAGTGGTGGGAATGATGCGCGCCTCATGAGCCATTTCCAGCAGGATGGTCACATAACCGGGGGATTGGAAAATGCGGATGCCGTTGTTGTAGTTGCGTGGCAGCATCGATACCGGCATGCCGCGGGTGATGCAGCGGTCCCAGGCACTGAAGTCCTCGATGGTATCGAATACGGTCTGCTGCGGATCATAGGTACTGCGCATATCCTTCTGCAATTCAAGGCCAAAGTCGGTCAGCGCCGGAAAGCGTCCATCGGCGGGATCAATGATCAGGGAAGTCTGGCGCATGGCTCTGCCAGCGGCGTCCGCCACCGGAATTGGCCCGGACTGGAAGCGATCATCCCGGGCCGCCACCGCACCCTGGACCGCCTCATATTCCTCGTCGCTCATGAAACGCCGTTCGCCGTACTGGGGGTTGCGCTGCAGAGGCACGCCGATCAGATGATTGATGGGCCAGGTACCACGCAGATCAGGCTCGCCCCACGGTGTCATTGGCGGGGTCCACTCGGCGCCGAAGGCGATACCCTGGGCCAGAGCCAATGCCAGGCCGATACCGCTCAAGCCAACAGCCGCTGTCTTCATCTCACCCTCCCGTCGATTCATTCGCTCGATCTATTATTCACCCGGCATAGCCATGGCAACGCTATGATGGCTCCCATCTTACTGCCCATGCCAGCCACAGGCAAACCCCCTTCCCCATCCTCCCCTGCAGGCTGGACCTGGCGGCGTGAGCGGTTCTATACTGGCGCCATGACTGCCAACACTGGTGCTGAGCCGATCGTACAACAACGGCTGACATCATCCGCGGCGTTGGCGATTCAACCCACGCAAGTCCGACAAGAAAAGCACCCCCAAGTGCCGGAGGATTGAAGTGATGCCAAGGACCCGATGCCGTGCCTTGATCCTGACTGCCCTGCTCACCGTGGCCTGTGACCAACAACCCCCGCCCGCGCCTCCCGTGCAACAGACCGCCGTAGCTGCACCGCCCCAGTTGGAGAGAATCGGTGGCCGCCCTGATCTCAACGGCATCTGGCAAGCCCTCAACAGCGCCAACTGGAACCTGGAAGCCCACCCCGCCGAAGCCCTGGACGAATTCTGGAAAATGGGCGCCATCGCCGCCATCCCCGCCGGCCGGAGCGTGGTGCGAGAAGGGCGCATCCCCTATCTGCCACAAGCCCTGGCGCAACGGGACAGCAACCGCGCCAGCTGGCCGACACAGGATCCGGAAGCCAAGTGCTTCATGCTCGGCGTGCCCCGCGTCACCTACCACCCCATGCCCTTCCAGATATTCCAGGATGATGGCGGCGACCTGCTGATGGTCTACCCCTTCGCCGCCGCCACCCGCGTCATCCATATGAACAGTGAGGTGGAGCCCCCCATCGACTCCTGGATGGGCCGTTCCAACGGCCGCTGGGATGGCGACGTGCTGGAAATCCTTACCACCGGACAAAACGGTGAAAGCTGGTTCGACCGCGCCGGCAATTTCGCCAGCAACCAGCTCAAGGTTACCGAGCGCTTCACTTTGCGCGGGCCAGACCATTTGATGTACGAGGCCACACTGGAAGACCCGCAGACCTTCTCCGCCCCGTGGACCATCGAAATGCCGCTTTACCGGCTGGTGGAAGACAATGCCCAGCTGCTGGAACACAAGTGTGTGCCCTTTGCCGACAAACTTCTCTATCAGGACCTGCTTGGGCTGGAATGAATATCCCAATATTGTCATGAAAACAAACAGTCACTGATTACACGGCAACATGAAGTCAATCGTTACCTGAAGACTCTTGACCCGACTGTCACACCAGGAGCAAGACCATGAAAAAATCACTGATCACCGCCACCGCCGCCCTGCTGGCAGGACTGAGTTTGCAAGGCGCGGCCCACCACTCCTTCTTCGCCGAATTCGACAACAACAAGCCCGTTACCCTGGAAGGCACCGTCATCAAGATGGAATGGGTCAACCCCCATTCCTGGCTGCACATTGCCGTGGAAAATGAACAGGGCGAGACCGAGGAATGGAAAATCGAGGGTGGCTCCCCCGGCGTGCTGTTGCGCCTGGGCTGGACCCGTGACTCCCTGCCCCCCGGCACCAAGGTCATTGTCAGCGGCTTCCAGGCCAAGGACGGCGCCCTGCGCGCCAGTTCCCGCAGCATCGAGTTCCCCGATGGCCGTACCCTGGAGACCGGTGGCAGCAGGCCGGACATCTGAGCACATGTCACTGCCCCTCAGGAGCGGGCCCTTCCCGCGACACCAACATAACATCACCGCGGCGACAACAAGCGGTCATGGAGACAGGATCATGCCAGTACCCAGCATTCACCGGCCCAGCCCGCCCCAGTCAATGATGCTGCCAACGTTATCAACGGCAACTGCGCTGCCGCTGTCAAAAGCACCGCACATACCAGCCCGCATATTCCTACTCGCGCTGCTTATTCTGCTCCAGATCACCCTGGGTCCACCCCCGGCCCAGGCCCAACCCCCCGGCTGGAACGATCCCTTCCCTCCCCATCGGGTAATGGACAATCTCTACTACGTCGGCACCGACCAACTTTCCTCCTTTCTGATCACCACTGATGACGGCCACATCCTGATGAGCAGCAACTATGAAAGCTCGGTGCCGGTAATCAAGGCGGCGATAGAAGAGCTG
>JBJHAY010000091.1:0-11035 GCA_050485205.1 Gammaproteobacteria bacterium | reverse complement strand
TGGCAGCGCTGGCATATTCAGACCCGTGGACGGCTGGGAGAAGGGCAGCATGGATGCCGAGACCGGGCGTCAGATTACCGCCTTCTACCACAGTCACTCCCAGGCAGCCGCCATCGGCATGACCCGGCGCTGTGATTTCAGTGGCATCGGTCACTTGCTGGACGTGGGTGGTGGGTCCGCCTGCTTCTCCATCGCCCTGGCTCGGGCCTTCCCAGGCATGCGCTGCACTGTCATGGATCTGGAGACCATCTGTGGCCTGGCCCAACGCTATATCGCAGAGGCGGGTGCCGGAGATCGCGTTGGCACCATCCCCAAGGACATGTTCCGCGAGGACTGGCCGACGGGCATGGACATCGACGCGGTATTCTTCTCCAACATTTTCCATGATTGGAATTTCGAGACATGTGAATGGCTTGCAAGCAAGGCCTTTGACTTGCTGCCCAGTGGCGGTTGTGTCCTGCTGCATGAAATGCTGCTGGACGACGACGGCAATGGTCCCTTGCACGCGGTGGCCTTCTCGCTGTTGATGGCCATGGCCACGCAGGGGCAGCAGTTCACCTTTCAGCAGTTGCGCCATATTCTGGAGCAAGCCGGATTCATCGATATCTCGGTTCAGCCCTCCCATGGCTATTATTCCCTGGTAAGGGGCTTCAAGCCCTGATTCAAGCAGTCATTTGAACGTTCAATATAATACGGAGAATGAAACAATGATGAAGTTCCATGGCATGCCCAAGAGCAACTATGCCAACATGGTCAAGCACTGCCTGTATGAGAAGGGTATTGCATTCGAAAACATCAATATCCGCCCCAGCCAGGAGCCGGATTTCCTGCGCATCAGTCCCTTGGGCAAGGTGCCGGTGCTGGAAACCGCACAGGGTTTTCTGACCGAAACCAATGTCATCATGGATTATCTGGAGGAAACCCATCCGGAACCAGCGCTGTTTCCCCATGATGCCTTTGCCCGCGCCAAGGTGAAGCAATTGATGAAGGTGCAGGAACTCTACGTGGAAACGCCCATCCACGCCCTGGTGGGGGTGATTTTCGGGCGCGAAGTGCCCGAACATGTCAAGCAGGCCACTCCCGATCAGGCGCGCCGCGGACTGGCCGCCCTGCAACGCCTGGCAAAGTTCGAGCCTTTTCTGTGCGGTGACCGCATGACCTACGCCGACATCTTCGCCTACTATTCTTTCACCCTCAGCAATCTACTGACCCAGACCGTTTATCAGTGGGATATTCTGGATGAGGTACCGGGTTTGCGTGGCTGGTTCGACTTGATGGGGCAGCAGCCGGTCACCAGGCGGGTGGTTGCCGAAATGGGGCAGTAACCGAGGTCGTTGGCGCCCATGGCCTACGGCAGTGGGGATGAGCAGGACCTATCTACTGTTCATCCTGCTCCTTGCGCTGGAAGGCATCGCTGAATGCCGCCGCCAGAATCCCCGTGGGCATGGCAACGATGCCGATGCCAATCACCGCCGTGATTCCCGCAAAGAAGCGCCCCACGCCGGTAACTGGGGTGACGTCGCCATAGCCCACGGTAGTGAGGGTGGCAATGCTCCACCACAGCGCGCGCGGGATGCTGCCAAAGTCCTCCGGTTGATGCTCGGCCTCGAACAGATACAGGAAGGTGCTGGAAACGATCAGCAGGAAAAATGCCACCACGCCACTCATGGCCAATTCGAAGCGGCGTGACTTCACTGCGTCCATCAGCAGGGTGCCGGCATTGGTGAAGCGTCCCAGGCGAGCCAGACGCAGGATTCTCAACATGCGCAACAAACGCAGCAGGAAAACCTCGGAAGAAGCCGCGGTCAGCAGATAAGGCAGCAGTACCAGCAGATCGATGATGGCCATTGGTGTGAACAGGTAGCGCAAACGTCCCAGCCATCCCTGATACCTGGGGTTCTCCACCGCCACATAGAGCCGTAGCAGGTACTCCGCCAGGAAGTAACTGAAAAACAGCGTTTCCAGCCACTGGAACAGGCTGGCCTGGGTTTGCCTGAGGCTGTCCTCGGTTTCGACGATGGCACAGGCCACCGCCAGCAGAATCATCACCATGGTGATGAAGTTGAAGGACGACATGCCCTTGGCGTCCCATGCCGAAGGCTCCACCTGGCGGTAGAGGCGTTGGCGTAAGTTCATCTTCGTAGCACGCTCCTTCCAATGAGTCAGATATTCCAGTAAATGGCTTCGGCTCGCCATTCGCGCGGATGCTGTACCTCTTTTCTCAAAGTTCCGCGCTGACGATGGCCGCCCCCTGCGCCAAGGCCCTGAGCTTGGCCCGGGCGGAGGCGCGGCTCAGGTATTTGAGACCGCAGTCCGGTGCCGCGATGAGCCGCTCGGGCGGGATGATGTCCAGCGCGCGCCGCAGTCGATCAGCCACCATTTCCGGGGTCTCCGCTGCCTCCGTGCCGAGATCGATGACTCCCACCATGATGGTCTTGCTGGGCAGCGTCTTGAGGGTGGCGGCGAGGTTCAGTTTGGGTTGGGCGCACTCAATGGAGACCTGATCCACCGGGATGTCTTCCACCAGTGGCAGACAGGAATAGCCGTCGACGGACTTGTCCGCCACCATGGCGGCATAACCAAAACACACGTGCAGCGCGGTGGTGCCCTGAACCCCCTCCAGCGCCCTGGTGACTGCCTTGACGCCGTAGGCCTTGGCTTCCTCATACTTGGCTTGCAGGTAGGGCTCGTCGAATTGCACGATGTCGGCGCCGGCGGCGAACAGATTCTTGACTTCCTGATTGACACATTCGGCGTAGGCCATGGCCACGTCCTCGGCGGACTTGTAGTAGCTGCTGACCGCCAGCTGCGAGAGCGTGAAGGGGCCGGGAATGGTGATCTTGATGGGGCGGTCGGTGTGGGCGCGCAGGAAGCGCACATCATCCACATGGACTGGGCGGGTAAGACGCAGTGGTCCTGAAATCAGCGGTACCTTGTTGGGCTTGCCAGCGCGACCCACCAGTATTTCCACTTTTTCCCGGTCGACACCCTCGGGGGCATTGGCCATGGGGGCGGAGTAGCTTTCACGGCGCACCTCGCCGTCGGTGATGATGTCCAAGCCGGCGTCTTCCTGGTCACGGATCACACACAGTACCGCATCATCCATCGCCTCTTGCAGGTGTTCCCTGGGCACACGCCACATGTCACCGGTGAGAATGCGGGCGGGCAGACGGCTTTTGAGCGCCTTACGGTCGATGAGCCATTCGGGCTGACAGTAGCTGCCCACCAGCGTGGTTGTTATTTTTTTCATGGGTGTCCCTTGTCGAGTTGGTTGGTCCACGTGCCAAGCCAGTATACCCCAGCCCCGTGTAGGAGCGAGCCCTGCTCGCGACAAAGCTTTCCTGGTGACTTCCATCAGGGCCCGGTCTAGTCAAACAGAACAGAGACCAGCCTTTATCCAGTGTTTGCCAACGGAACTGCTGCCAATCATGGCGAATTGACTAGACTCATGGGTAACAGTACCCTGACCACCTGCCAACGATTCCCACAGCAATCAACAAGATCAAGGATACTCCCATGACTGTTCAATACCACAAGGAGGGCGCCTGGTGGGTCAGCCCCTACAATGTGATCGACGAAGTGCGTTCCACTTTCGAGTTGCCGGAAAAAGTTGAAATTCATGATGCCACCCTGCGTGATGGCGAGCAGACTCCCGGCGTGGTGTTCAGTCCCGAGGACAAGATCGCCATCGCCGAAAAGATGTCGGAAGTGGGCGTGGACCGCATCGAAGCCGGCATGCCGGCGGTGTCGCCGGATGACTACAAGGCCATCAGGCAAATCTGTGCAATGGGCCTCAAATCCAAGGTCTATACCTTCGCCCGCGCCATGCAGGCCGACATCGATGCCGCCGTGGACTGTGGCGCTCATGGCGTCATCATTGAAGTGCCCATTGGCTATCCCAAGCTCAAGTACCAGTTTGGCTGGACCTGGGAAGACGTGTTCAAGAAAAGCCGCGACGTCATCAACTACGCCAAGGAACGTGATCTGCACGTGGTGTTCTTCCCCTATGACACCACCCGCGCCCGCGAGGAGGATCTGGACAGTCTGTTGGATGCCATCATGAACGAGTCCCCGCCCCACAGCATCGGCGTGGTGGACACCATGGGATGTGCCTTGCCCCAGGCCATCAAGTACCTGGTGAAGAAGGTTCGCGCCAAGACCGGCCTGCCGGTGGAGATTCATACCCATAACGACTTCGGTATGGGGGTCGCCACCGAGTTGGCGGCAGTGGAGGTGGGAGCCACCGTGGTTCACAGTTGCGTCAATGGCCTCGGCGAGCGCACCGGCAATGCTGCCATGGAGGAATTGGTACTGGCCCTGGAAGTGCTCTATGGCATTCCCATGAACTACGACATGAAGAAATTTCCCGAATTGTTCGAACTGGTGTCGAAACTGAGCAATATTCCCATCGCCGTCAACAAGCCGGTGGGCGGTGCCCGCAACTTCACCCGTGAATCCGGCATCGGCGTGGATCTGGTGATCAAGGAGCCCCTGGCCATGTTCGGCACCCACCCGGCCCTTACTGGCCGCAGTGGCGACATCGTGCTGGGCAAGAAAAGTGGCAAGCGTTCCATTACCTTCAATCTGGAGCTGATGGGCATCGACAATGCCAGCGACGAGGCAGTTACCGAGATTCTGGCCCAGGTCAAGGCTCTGGGCATCAAGAAGAAGACGACCCTGAGCCAGGGTGAGTTTCAGGAAATCGTTGCCAAGGTTCTTTGAGCCAGTGCTCTCCCAACCCAGGTCGCCTGCAGGGCAGGCTCCTACAGCAAGCCCAGTCCTGTAGGAACGAGCCCTGCTCGCGACCATTCGGTATCGGCCACTTCAGTGGCCATACACCTCCCCCTGCTGCGGTCAGGGCATGGCCCGTTGCAGGAAGTCGATGGCCTTGCCCAGATATTCCGGCTGAAAATACTCCCCGGAGCCATGAGTGGCCTGCGGAATCCACACACTTTCCACATGCAGGCCCTGGGCCTGATAGACCGCCTGCAGTTCCATGGGCTGGTTGATGGGCACCTGGTTATCCTGCATGCCATGCATCACCAGCAGGGGTGGGCTGCCGGCGTGAACCTGGTGAACCGGACTGGCCAGACGGGCAAGATCCTGCACCGTGGGATCGTCCACCGGCTTTCCCAGCAGCAGCGCCAGGGACGGCTCACGCACGTTGACGCCATGGGCGGTGGACTGATACAGGATGGTTTCGAAGTTGGTGGGGCCGGCATAGTCAAGGATGGCCTGCACGTCGGAACTGGTGTCCAGGTGCTGTCCCAGATTGCCCTCCAGTTCGCGGTTGCCATTGCTGACGCCCACCAGGGCGGCCAGATGTCCCCCGGACGAATAGCCGCCGATGGCGAAACGTGCCGGGTCCAGGCCGTACTGCTGGGCATTGGCCCGCAGGTAGCGGATCGCGGCCTTGATGTCATGGGCCTGGGCCGGGAACGTGGCTTCCGGGCTGTTGCGGAAATCGATGGCGGCGAGGGCGTAGCCATGATCAACCACGGCGCGGAATTGTGGGTTGCTCTTGTTGCCCGCGCGCCAGGCGCCTCCGTAGAGCCACACTACCACTGGCGTCGGCGATGCCTGAGTGGCGGGCAGATAGAGGTCCAGTAACAGTGGCCGTTGACCGCTGTGGGCGTATTCGAGGTCTGGGTGAATGGTTTGCGCCTGCGCCAGGCTGTGCAGAGAGCCCAGCAGTAGCATGGCGGCAATGAAGTTTTTCATGAGTTTCCCCCTCTCTGTGCAGTCTTGGCCCTGTCACGGACAGATGCCATTTCATTGTTATTCTCCCCGCTGGCCTGGCATTCTGACTATTGCCTGAGTCTTTCTGTCGCGGTCGCTTCAAGTGCTCCCGGCGATGTTCCAGGAGTGTGGGGAGTGGAGTAGAATGCCTCACCCGTTCCAAAAACGGGAGCACTCTGTTTAAACCAAACCACAGAAGGATGCAATCCCCATGCTGCAATATGTTACGGTCGGCACCAATGATCTCAAAAGGGCGGGCGAGTATTACGATGCCATCCTCAAGCAATTGGGTGCCAAGCGCTACCTGGATACCCCCCGCGTGATTTCCTGGACCAACGGCGGCACCGGGTTCGGTGTCATCACTCCCTATGACGGCAAGGCCGCCACCGTGGGCAATGGCTGCATGGTGTCCTTTGCCTGCAACAGCCCCGAACAAGTGGACCAGCTGTACCAAATGGCGCTGGATCTGGGGGGCACTGACGAAGGCGCGCCAGGTTTTCGCGGTCCTGGATTCTACTTTGCCTATTTCCGTGATCTGGACGGCAACAAGATGAACTTCTTCCACCATGCAGGCTGAGGGTGCATGAGATGAAATATGCCCTGGTTCCCCATCCCATTCCCGTGGTGCCGGTACGCGGCAACGATGAGCTGTTCCCGGTGCACCGCATCTACTGTGTTGGCAAGAACTATGCCGCCCATGTGCGTGAAATGGGCGGGGAACCGGAACGGCAACCGCCGTGTTTTTTCATGAAACCGGCGGACGCCGTGGTGACCGGCGACCATGTCCCCTATCCATCGGAAACCAGTGATTATCACTATGAAGGCGAACTGGTGGTGGCCATCGGCAAGGCTGGATCAGACATTCCCATGGAGCAGGCGCTGGAGCACATATTTGGCTATGCAGTGGGCCTCGACATGACCCGGCGTGACCTCCAGACCGCCTCTGGCCGCAAAGGGCAGCCATGGGATACTGGCAAGGGCTTTGACCATTCGGCACCGGTGTCCAGCATCGTGTCGGCAACTGAAAGCGGTCACCCCAGTCGTGGAGCCATCCGTCTGAAACTCAATGGCGAGTTGCGCCAGCAGGCGGATATTGCCGACATGATCTGGACCATTCCGGAAATCATCAGCGAACTTTCCCGGTACTACTCACTGCAACCAGGGGATCTGGTGTTCACCGGCACCCCCGCGGGGGTTGGTGCCGTGGTGCCGGGAGACCAGATTGAAGTCAGCGTGGAAGGCGTGGGTCGGCTGCACGTCCGCATTGCTTGAGTTCGCTGTCTCACCCAGTCTGCAATTGCCGGGTGGTTTCTTCAGCCCATTCCAGCGCATCCAGATAGGCTTGGCGCAGCAAGGCGTTTTTCCCGGACAATTCCCCCTGATCCAGCTTCGCGCCTTGCTCATAGATGATGATGGTCTTGAGCAGGCGACCCAAGGGACCTTCCTTGATGATGAGAGCATCGGAGACTTCTTCGCCAACGGGTACTTTATCCAGGATGGCCGCCAGAGGCTGGTCCATCAGCGCGTCCAGCAGGGAGAACAAGCCCACGGTAAACGCGGCATCCTCCTTGCACGCAAATTCCCGGGCCATCAGCCTGGCCATCTGTGCCCGCACCAGGCACTGCGTGATCAGCTCCGGGTGCTTGTCATTGGACATACTCATGCTGATTACCGTGATCCAGTTCTTCATGGTCTGGAGCCCCAGTAGAATCAGCGCGTGTTGTATCGACTGCACCTTGGCACTGAACCCATAGAACGAGGAATTGATGATTTTCATCAATTTCAGACTGATTGCCGGATCCTGACTGATGATCTCCTGTAGCTCCCGCAATTCGCAATCAGGACCTTGCAGTTTTGCCACCAGATGCATCAGGGCCAGCTTGTTGGCAGGCATTTCCCGCCCCTTGACCACATCGGGCTTGGTGAAGTACTCGCCCTGGAACAATGTGCATCCCCATGCCAGACACTTTTCGAAGCCGGCCTTGTCATCGACGTGGCGTGCCAGCACATCGGCCAGTCCATCCTTTACCAAGGATTCTTCCACCTTGGGGTCAGGCTCGCCCAAGTCCCTGGCATCCACGATCAGCAGGGGATGCAGTGGCGCCAGGGCCTCCTGGTGGGTGTGCCAGACATGCTCGTCGATGGCCAGGGAGAAGCCTTGCCCGGCAAGGGCGATGAGTTGTGATGTCAGTAGCTGTTGGTAGGGCGGGCTCGGCAGTAATTCCAGAGTGGTGGCGCCAGGGTCCAGAGGCAGGGAGGCGCCGGAGCTCAGGAAAGCCGATGAAACCGGGAATAGCACGCGTTTGCCCGAGCTCAGGCGTGGCATGCCCAGTTCGAGGCAGGCATTGGCCAGTAATGGGGTTGGGTCCTGCTCACCATCGTCTGATTTGTTACCTGTCAGCCGGTAAGCCACAAGCTTGCGTGATGCATCCAGAACTGCTTGTCTGGCAATGTGGAGGTCGTCGAGAGCCATGGTGTATGCCATGTTGTTGTGTAAGTGGACGCATCGGCAGTGGGTTGATCACTATGCGCGGCTGGAGCTCAGCCATGTCCCTGAGGTTTGTCGGGAGAGTCCAAGGTCAGGGTAGCAGGGCTTTCATTGAATGATGTCGGCAAAATGCATAAAAACTTTACAACAAAAAGTGTACCCCAGGCCCCAGCGGCAGGTTGAGCCAGAACCACAGGCACAGCAGCAGGCTCCATACCATCAGCAAGACCACGGAGTAAGGCAACATGGTGGCAATGATGGTACCGATGCCGGCGCGGCGGTCGTATTTCTCCACGAAGGCTACCACCAGGGCGAAGTAGGGCATCAGCGGGGTAATGATGTTGCTCACCGAGTCGCCGATGCGGTAGGCCATCTGTGCTCCCTCGGGAGCGATGCCGAGCAGGTAGAGCATGGGAACGAACACCGGCGCCATGATGGCCCACTTGGCGCTGGCACTGCCGATGAACAGGTTGATGACCGCAGTCACCACGATGAATAGCAGCAACAAGGTCAGTGGCCCGGGGTTGAGGGCGCGCAACAATTCCGAGCCGCCAATGGCGGAGATCAGCCCCAGGTTGGTCCAGCCGAACCAGGCCACGAACTGGGCGGCGAAAAACATCAGCACCAGGTAACCCGCCATGGTGGCCATGGTGCTTTCCATGCCTTCCACGATGTCCTTGCCTGTCTTGAAGGTACCTGCCGCCCGGCCGAAGGCCACCCCCGCCAGGGCGGCCCAAAAGGAGATCACCACCACGATGCCGCTGATAAAGGGGGAAGCGAGGATGCTGCCGCTCGCGGGATCGCGCAAGACGCCGCCATTGGGTAGCAGGCCCGCCAGCAGCAACAGCAACAACACCAGGGTGGCAATGGCCGCGGCCCGGAGCCCGCGCCCTTCCGATGCCTCTGTGAGCGCAATTCTGGCGCCATTGCGGGGAATTTCCAGGCCTTGCCCGGAGGTTGCGACAGCAGGTGTGAGACGGCGCTCGGTAATGCCGCCGGTCACGAGGGCCACGGTGACGGAGATGATCACTGTGGAGGCGATGATGAACCACCAATTGCCAGCGGGGCTCACTTCATAGTCCGCGGCCACCAGGCGCACGCCTTCCGTGGAAAGCCCGGCGAGGATGGCGTCCAGTGGGCCGATCAGCAGATTGGCGGAAAAGCCCGCCGAGACCGCGGCAAAGGCAGTGGCAATACCCGCCACCGGATGCCGTCCCGCCGCCTGAAATACCATGGCCGCCAGGGGAATCAGCACCACATAACCGGCATCCGCCGCCAGCGATGACAACACCCCCGCCAGGGCCACCACGAATCCTACCAGTGTTGCGGGTGCTCCCAGCACCACTCGTCGCAACAGCGCATCGATCAGACCGGCACGTTCGGCAATGCCTATGCCCAGCATTGCCACCAGTACCGTGCCCACCGGAGCAAAACTGGTAAAGTTGCTCACGGTGCCGGCGAGGATACGGCGCAGCCCCTCGCCGGAAAGCAGGTTGACCGCCGGGATGGTTTCGCCGCTGACCGGGTGCACAGCCGCCACCCCCAGCAACCAGGTCAGCAGGGACAGTATCAGTACCGCCAAGGCCATGAAGATGAACAGCAGGGTTGGGTGGGGGAGGTGGTTCCCGGCGCGCTCGATGCGGTCGAGGAAGCTGGCGAGGGGACTGGTTCTTGCCTTGGCTTTCTTGGTCATGCTTTCTCCTGATGCAATGCAGCCGTGAGCTTATGTCAGGCCTGGGCATAGTGCAACGCCTGGGCATGGAGCAAGGTCTCGACATAGAGCAACGCGCTGCCAATTCAAGGACTACATTTGATTACATTTTTACAACAGCCTGAAACAGCGGGGCCCGGACACTTGATTGATAATGTGTGCCACGAACCCGCAAGGAATATCTTTTCGCTCCAGACGTCAACGCCAATGAGGAATACAGTATGAAACAGGCACTTTTGATTGTGGGCATGAGCTTTGCGCTTGTCGGTGGGGCCCATGCCGACCCAGCCATCTTCAGGGACAACATTCTCAGTATCGAGAATGGGGTCGTGATTGGCAGCGAAGGCAATGGGCATTATTACGGTCATATCCAGTTCAGAATGCTTGAGGACGGCAGCCTGGAATTGTTACAGGCTTCACCCAGGGTGCTTGCCGGTGTCGGAGAGGTCACAGTGGTGTTGCAGGAGTCTTCACCGGTGAAAGCCGTGGCTCGGGTCAAGGGCTATACCTCGGTTCCCTGTGTGGAACTGGAGCCGCCAGGTGTTTCCTACAAGAGTGGAGAGTTCACCATGGTGTTGGCGGAAACGCCCCTGACCGTGGCGTGTGTGACTGCCATTGCTCCCTTCGAGCGTGACTTTCCGCTGGATATCAAGGGCTTGCCCGCAGGTGATTATGTGCTGCTGGTGAATGGAGTGGAGGCCGGCTTTACCCTGGAAAGCGATAACTGATTGAACATCCCACCCCCTGGGGACTCTTCCTGAGTCCCGTGCAGGGTCCGGCGTGATCCCCCCTCCGCGCCGGCCCTGCTTTTTTTTTGCCCTTGCAGGAGCGAGGCTTGCTCGCGACTGGTGGTTCTTGCTGGCTCTAGTGGCTTGTACCTTGTTTGTGACTCAGTGGCCTTTCTGTGCTGCGGGATTGGTGGCTGGGTTTTGGGTTCAGTGGCTTTTCTGTCATGCAAGATTAGTGGCTTGGTTTTGGGTTGAGTGGCTTTTCTGTTATGCAAGATTGGTGGCTTGGTTTTGGGTTGAGTGGCTTGTCTGTTATGCAAGCTTAGTGGCTTGGTGCTGGGTATTGGGGAGGGGGTGTCAAAAGCGTCG
>JBJHAY010000090.1:0-11039 GCA_050485205.1 Gammaproteobacteria bacterium | reverse complement strand
TCACCCCCGTCCGGCTCGAAGCCCGGCCCGAGACGCCCCGATGCGAACGCCTCAGGCGCAGGACGCGGGATCGCGAACCGCGCCTGATGGACGGCCTGCAGCCTCAGTCGCGGTCCTGAAGCTTCTCCAGCCGGATCACGCCCAGCGCCTCGACCCGGCCCGACCAGACCCCGCCCGGCATGGCGCCGAGTTCGGCGATGGGCTCTCCGCCCATCCCGATGAGGGCCAGCCGTGCGCGGTCCGCGTCCAGCGACAACAGCACCGCACCCCGCTCCAGGTCCAGGCGCCGCGCCATGGAACCATCCGGGTTCATCACTTCGCAGATGGCGGCGGCCGGCGTCAGGCCTGCCAGTCGCGCCAGGTCGCAACCCGCCTCGGTATGGCCGGCGCGGCGCAACACGCCGCCGTCCTTGGCCATGACGGGAAAAATATGGCCGGGCTGGATCAGGTCACTGGGCTTGGCATCCGGCGCCACTGCCGCCTGGATGGTACGGGCACGGTCGGCGGCGGAAATGCCCGTGGTGACCCCACTGGCGGCTTCGATGGACACCGTGAAATTGCAGCCAAAGGGAGTGGCGCTTTCCTCCACCATCAGCGGCAAGCGCAACTGGCGGCAACGCTCGCTGGTGAGCGTCAGGCAGATCAGGCCACGGGCATGGGTGGCCATGAAATTGATGTCTTCCGGGCGGACCTTGGTGGCGGCAATCACCAGATCGCCCTCGTTCTCGCGGTCTTCGTCATCCATCAGGATGACCATCTTGCCCTGGCGGAAATCCTCGATGATTTCCTCGATGGTGTTCAGTTGCATAGTGCTTGCTTACCTTGGCCCTTGGCTGCTTTCACGAGCATCCGGTGGGGCCTGCTGTCATTCATGGTTTGCTGGAAGTCCCGACAAAGCCGTGTTGCGTCAGGAATGTCTCGGTCAAGCCGCCAGCCTGGGCGGCGGGGCCGTCGGGACCCGTCAACAGTCTCTCCAGATAGCGGCTGATAATGTCCACTTCAAGGTTGACCTGTCTGCCAGGCCGGTACAAATGGATGGTGGTACGTTCGGCGGTATGGGGAATGATGTTCACCGCAAAAGTGTCATCCGCCACTTCGTTCACTGTCAGACTGACCCCATCCAGACACACCGACCCCTTGGGTGCGATGTAGCGTGCCAGGGCCCGCGGGGCGCGGAACAACAGGCGCTCGCTGCGGCCATCGGCGGTACGGGACAGCAGCGCCGCCAGGCCATCCACATGGCCACTGACCAGGTGGCCGCCAAGCCGGCTGGAAACACGCAAGGCCTTTTCCAGATTAACCAGATCTCCCTGGCGCAGACTGCCAAGGCTGGTACGGGACAGGGTTTCATTGGACACATCGGCCTGAAACCCTTGCTCCAACAACCGGGTGACCGTGAGGCAGACACCACTGACGGCAATGCTGTCCCCCAGTGACACATCGTCAAAACCCAGGCGCGGCGCCTTGATCACCAGGGCGCTGTCACCGCCGGTGGGCACGAGGCGTTCGATGACGCCAGTGGTTTCGATGATGCCGGTGAACATGGCCTGCTCTCAGGTTCTCAACATGGGCCGCGCGACATTCAGAAGGCGGGAGCGCATTCTACAGTCTTTCCCGACCATTGCCACGTCGATTATTTCCAGGGCGATCTGCTGCGCCATGCTGGCAAGGCCAGGCAAGTGCAGCAGGGGCCGGGCCTCACTGCCCAGCAGCTTGGGTGCCACATAGGTGATCATCTCATCCACCAGGCCCGCCGCCACCATGGCGCCGGCAAGCCGGGCGCCGCTTTCCAGCAAGACTTCGTTACAGTGGTACTCCTCGGCCAGGCAAGACAGCAAGGCATCCAGGTCCACCCGGTTGTCTCCGGGGGCGGCAAGGGTAAGGATGTTCAGATTGGCGACGCCGGCGGCGCTGTACTCATGCCGTTTCGAGGCCAACAGTTCCGGGTTGGTAATGGCGGTGGCAATCAGCACCAGCCCCGGCTGACGGAACAAGGCGGCTTTCGCGGGCGTACGCAGATGGGAATCCACCACCACTCGCAGCGGCTGTACCACCACGTCCTGGTGGCGGGCATTCAAGGCCGGATCGTCGGCCAGCACCGTTTCCACACCGGTGATGACGGCGCCACTGCGGGCGCGCCAATACTGGACGTCGGCCCTGGCCTCGGCGCCGGTGATCCACTTGCTTTCGCCACTGGCCATGGCGGTGCGGCCATCAAGACTCATGGCCAGTTTGCAACGCACCAGGGGCAGGCCGGTTTCCATGCGCTTGATGAAACCTGGATTCAGCGCCCTGGCCTCGGCCTCCAGCACTGGGCCATCCACCGCTATGCCGGCGCCGCGAATGGCTTGCAGTCCCTGGCCGGCAACCCGTGGGTTCGGATCCTGCATGGCATAGATCAGGCGTTTCACACCTGCCTCAATCACCGCCTCGCAACAGGGACCGGTCTTGCCCCAGTGTGAACAAGGCTCCAGGCTCACATAGATATCCGCGCCCCTGGCGGCCTGTCCCGCCATTTCCAGGGCATTGATCTCGGCGTGCGGGCCGCCGGCGCGCTGGTGCCAACCACTGCCCACCACCTCACCATCCTTGACGATGACAGAGCCCACCACGGGATTGGGGGAAGCGCCGAAGCGGCCCTTTTCCGCCAGCGCCAGGCATTGCCTCATGTAGTTGCTATCGATACTGGTTGACATGATTCCGCCGTAAACTCGGCCAACATTGAACGCTACCAGGAAACAGCTGCTGAAATGCTTGCACCGACCCACGAGCGAGTCGTCGGCAAAAAAACAGAATGAACTTTTTAACAAAAGATCAAGTTTAACAAAAGATCAAGAATGTTCAGTCCTGTGCCTCATGCCCACCCTGGCGGCTTTGCGAGAGCTTGTCGATCTCTTCCCTGAATTCATTGAGGTCCTTGAAGCTGCGGTATACGGAGGCAAACCGCACATAGGCCACTTCATCCAGACGCCGCAGCTCGTTCATGACCATCTCCCCCACCAGGCGGGTGGACACTTCGCGCTCGCCGGAGGCACGCAGCTTGTGATTGATGTGACTGATGGCCTCTTCCACCTGCTCGGCGCTCACCGGACGCTTCTCCAGGGCCTTGAGAATGCCCGAGCGCAGCTTGTCCTCGTTGAAAGGTTCGCGCTCGCCGGTTTGCTTGATCACCCTGGGCAACAACAGCTCGGCGGTCTCGAAGGTGGTGAAGCGTTCATTGCAGGTGATGCACTCGCGACGGCGGCGAACCTGGGTGCCTTCCGCCACCAGCCGTGAATCAATCACCTTGGTATCGACTGCATGGCAGAAGGGACAATACATGGTCGGGCGTTCTCCAGCGGCCAGCGGCCGATTCCAGAATCAGGCGTAAACCGGCAACCGGGTGCAGACATCCAGCACCTTGCGCTTGACCTCGGCCAGCACGGCTTCATTGTCGACATTTTCCAGCACATCACAGATCCAGCCGGCCAGTTCACTGACTTCCGCCTCACCAAAGCCACGGCGGGTCACCGCCGGGGTGCCGATACGCAGGCCACTGGTAACGAAAGGAGGCAGCGGATCATTGGGCACCGCGTTCTTGTTGACCGTGATATTGGCCCTGCCGAGAGCCGCGTCCGCGTCCTTGCCGGTAATGTTCTTGCCGATCAGGCTGAGCAGAAACAGATGATTGTCGGTGCCACCGGAGACGATGTCGTAGCCGCGCTGCTGGAACACCTTGACCATGGCCTGGGCATTTTTGACCACTTTGTACTGATACTCCCTGAACTCATCCGACATGGCTTCCTTGAAGCACACTGCCTTGGCCGCGATCACATGCATCAAGGGGCCGCCCTGATTGGCGGGAAACACGGAGAAATTGAGCTTCTTGTCCAACTCGGGATCATTGCCTGGCGTCAGAATGATACCGCCACGGGGGCCGCCCAAGGTCTTGTGAGTGGTAGAGGTGGTGACGTGGGCAATGTTGACTGGATTGGGATAGACCCCTGCCGCCACCAGGCCCGCCACGTGGGCCATGTCCACCACGAAATAAGCCCCCACTGCATCGGCGATGTCACGCATGCGCTGCCAGTCGATGACACGGGAGTAGGCGGAAAACCCTGCCACGATCACCTTCGGCCTGTGCTCGTGGGCCAGCCTTGCCACTTCCTCGTAGTCAATCTCTCCGCTGACGGGATTGATGCCGTATTGCACGGCGTGATAGATGCGGCCGGAAAAACTCACCTTGGCGCCATGGGTAAGATGACCGCCATGGGCCAGGCTCATCCCCAGCAAGGTATCACCTGGCTCCATCAGCGACATGTAGACGGCGGCATTGGCCTGGGAGCCGGAATGGGGCTGGACGTTGGCAAAGCCGGCGCCAAACAGCGCCTTGGCGCGCTCGATGGCCAGGTTTTCCACCATGTCCACGTATTCGCAGCCCCCGTAATAACGCTTGCCGGGATAACCTTCCGCATACTTGTTGGTCAACACACTGCCCTGGGCTTCGAGCACGCGCGGGCTGGTGTAGTTCTCGGAAGCGATGAGTTCGATGTGCTCCTGCTGACGTCTTTCCTCGCCGGCAATCGCTGACGCCAACTCCTGGTCAAACCCGGCGATCGTCATATCTTTGCGTAACATCTTTTTCCTCTGGGGGGGCTATAGTAGAATTTGCGGCCGCTATTCTACCTAGCGGGATGTCGAAAAACTATTCCGCTTGCCGATACTTGGCCGAAATTGCTGATTTAATAGTCGATCCGGCGTCAAACGCTGCAATTCTTCATCATTCGAGACCGCTCAGATATGGCACAGTTTGTCTATACCATGAACCGGGTGGGGAAAGTGGTTCCCCCCAAGCGCGAGATCCTCAAGGATATCTCCCTGTCTTTCTTCCCAGGCGCCAAGATCGGTGTGCTGGGCCTCAACGGCTCGGGCAAGTCTTCTCTGCTGCGCATCATGTCGGGCATCGACAAGGACCATCTGGGCGAGGCCCGGCCCCAGCCCGGCATCAAGATCGGCTACCTGCCCCAGGAACCCCAGTTGGATGAAAGCAAGGACGTGAAGGGCAACGTGGAGGACGGCATCCGCGAGATCAAGGACCTGGTGGACGAGTTCAATGCCATCAGCGACCGCTTTGCCGAACCCATGAGCGACGACGAGATGAACACCCTGCTGGAACGCCAGGGCGAATTGCAGAATGCCATCGACGCCTGCGGCGGCTGGGACATCGAACGCACCCTGGAAATCGCCGCCGACGCCCTGCGCCTGCCACCCTGGGATGCCCAGGTCAGCACACTGTCCGGCGGCGAAAAGCGCCGCGTCGCCCTGTGCCGACTGCTGCTCTCCAAGCCCGACATGCTGCTGCTGGACGAGCCAACCAACCACCTGGATGCCGCCAGCGTGGCCTGGCTCGAACGCTTCCTGCAGGAATATCCCGGCACCGTGGTGGCCATTACCCACGACCGCTACTTTCTCGATCACGCCGCCGGCTGGATCCTGGAACTGGACCGTGGTCACGGCATTCCCTACGAGGGCAACTACAGCGACTGGCTCGCCGCCAAGGAAAAGCGCCTGGAGGTGGAAGCCAAGCAACAGGCCTCGCTCTCCAAGACCATCCAGGCCGAGTTGGAATGGGTGCGGGCCAACCCCAAGGGCCGTCAGGCCAAGAGCAAGGCGCGTCTGGCCCGCTTCGAGGAGCTCAGCTCACGGGAGTTCCAATCCCGCAATGAAACCCTGGAACTCTACATTCCACCCGGCCAGCGCCTGGGGGAAAAAGTGGTGGAGGTGGATCATCTCACCAAGGGCTTCGGCGACCGCCTGCTGATCAACGACCTCAATTTCAGCATTCCGCGCGGCAGCATCGTTGGCATCATCGGCGGCAATGGCGCCGGCAAGACCACCTTCCTGCGCATGCTGGTGGGCAAGGAACAGCCGGACAGCGGCAGCATCACCCTGGGTGAAACCGTGCAAATGGCCTATGTGGACCAGAGCCGCGATGCCCTCGACGGCAACAATACGGTGTGGCAGGAAATCTCCGGCGGCCTCGACAACCTGATGATCGGCAACTACGAAGTGAACTCCCGCTCCTATGTCAGCCGCTTCAACTTCCGCGGTACCGACCAACAGAAACTGGTGAAGGATCTCTCCGGCGGAGAGCGCAACCGCGTCCACCTGGCCAAGCTGCTGAAACAGGGCGCCAACGTGCTGCTGCTGGACGAACCCACCAACGACCTGGACGTGGAAACCCTGCGCGCCCTGGAAGAAGCCCTGCTGGCCTTCCCCGGCACCGTGATCGTGGTGTCACACGACCGCTGGTTCCTGGACCGCATCGCCACCCACATCCTGGCGTTCGAGGGGGAGAGCGAGGTGATCTGGCACGAGGGTAACTATTCCGACTACGAGGAAGACCGGCGCAAGCGCAAGGGTGATGTGGGCCCCACCCGCATCAAGTACAAGCGCCTGGCTTGATTTACCCAGAGCCTGCCCTGGCAATCTGATCTGGTAGCGCGCAGGACTTGTATCCTTAGAAGACAAGATGCGCTGCTGTAGGAACGAACCCTGCTCGCGACCCATCAGGTCGCCTGCCGGGAAGGCTCTACAGGGAGAGGTTGGCGCGCAGCGCAGCAAGGTGCTTGCGGTTTTGTTCCGGGGTCAGGGGCCGCGATGCCGCCGCTGATGGCAGGGCTTCGGGCAGCGGTGTTTCCAGCGTCTCGCCCGCCATCACCCGGCGGCACAAGGACTTGTAGCAATATTCGAAGCGCGGATAAACCTGGGACTCCGGCTGACTGGCCAACTCAAACCACCCGGTCTCCCTGCCCGCATGATAGACCGCCGGATGCGACCACCGTGCCTCGGCCTTGGGCGAAGGCGCCCGGCATGCTTCGAGGTAGGCGTCACGGGACTCCGGCAAGCCAAACAAGCCCAGGGCATTCTCACAAGCCTGCACGATACTGGAAACCGTCGGCAGAAACTCCTGATGGGTGACCACATGGCGCGTGGCCTTCAGCAATAGCAGGGGAGGATATTGGCCAAGGCAGGAAAGCCAGTATTTCTTGGCCAGCACAAGACTGCCTTCCTGGGAAAAAGCCCGATGAAACTGGTTGTGGTAGGCAAGCTCGAATTCCGCGAACATCTGATTGATCACGTCAACATGATCCTGGCCGGCTTCCCCAGACTTGGGTGAGCTGTCATATGCGGCAGCAGTCGCGCCTTTCCCAGGCTTGCCCGCAGCTGCCATCAGTTGGTTGACCTGTTTCGGTTTCATGCCACGCCCCTGGCGTTTCTCAACAACCACCCTCAGTCCCCAGCCCTCACTCAAATACGACACCGTCACGAGGTTTCAGGCCTGATTTACTGCCTTTATGGCTGCCTGCGGTCTTGCCCAGTATGTCCTTGAACCTGAGCACCTCATAGCTGGTCACGGCATTCCGGCCCTGGCGCTTACTTTCATAAAGCGCCTCATCCGCTTTCAACATCAGATCATCGGGATCATCAACATTGTCCGGGAACGTGGCGAGACCAATACTGGCGGTGGAGGATATCCGCACACCATCCACGTCGAAGGATGTATTTTCAATGGCACTGCGCAAACGCTCGGCGGTTTCCAGCGCCATTTCACCCGCCAGGTGTGGCAGCACGGCCACGAACTCGTCACCACCATAACGACAGATCAAATCAGAGGTACGCAGGCAGTCCTTGATGGTGGTGGCAACCGAGATGATCAACTTGTCCCCGGCCTTGTGCCCATGGGTATCATTGATCACCTTGAGGTTGTCTGCATCGATCATCATCACCGACAGGGGTTGATCATACTTGGCAGCCACCTCCATTGCCTTGTTCAGCATTGGACGAAACGAACGCTTGTTGAGCAACCCCGTCATTTCGTCTGTCTCCGACAACGCCTTGAACATGGTCTTGCCATACTGCACATCGGCAGCCATCATGGTGGCGATGTAGGCAACCAATACAAATGGAGAAAAGTAGATCATCAACTGGGTAAACTGGTCGAAGCTATACTGCACGCCACTCTTGTGAGCGAGCAAGAAATAAACTGCGCCAATCAGGGCAATTTCCAGAAATGTCACAGCTTTGCCAAGGGTGATGGCACTGGAAATGATGACCATCAGGTAAAGGCTGAATAAAGGACTGTCGACGCTGCCGGTGTTCCACAAGGCCCAGGTAATGAAGGCAATCATCACCCAGGTCTCAACCGCCAGCTTCCAGCGATTCTGCGGGGCATTGTAATTGAAGTAATGAAATACCAGGATGAAGACAGTAAACGCCACCATCGACATCACCAACCCAAAAGGATTGCTGACTTCAGACCCTGGCGCAACGTAGTAGAGCATCACCAGCAACAGAAGCAGCCACTCGATCTCGGCGATGCTCCTGGAAAACCCCTTGAGCTCGATCTGTTCTACATCCAGTATGCTGACCGAATCGTCATCTTTTTTGAACATTGACTGCTCTCTTCCCCGCCACACTTCCTGTGTGACAAGTGTGACTGATTACGGCAATGTAATATTTGCCGGCGGGTATTTTGTTTTTTGTTCGATCCACAGATTTCGGGCAGAACTGACGGCGCTCATTCTATGCCCTGACCATGGGCAAGGCAAGCAACTTACCCCTTGCCCAGATAGGCGCGCAGACGCGGAGGATACTGTCGCCGCTGAATTCTCTGCCGCAATTCCTGCCGCTCCAACCCGGCTTTTTCCCGCAACAATGAAAATTCCGATTTTTCCAGTACTGCCAACGGCAAACCATCCTCGAACATCACGCGGTTTCCTCCGCCTGCATTCAACCTTTTCTCCGGCAACAATATGCCAAGCAGGTTCAGTGGGTCAGCCGCGCAGAGGACTATTCGCCGTGCGTCTACATCGCCATCTCGCGCTGCATGGCTGCGCAGGCTGGAGATGTTGTCCTGGCTTGTGAACTGCTCGCCACCCACTCCGGCAATAAAACGGCCACCGCGCAAATCGCCGCGCAATTCCATTCGCCGCATGACCCTGAGTAACTCACGCCAGGGCGGCGCCAGGTTTTCCTGCTCCAACACTTTCCTACTGACTACGCCCCAGCGTCGCAAGTAGATCCACACCAGCCGTTCAAGGTTTTCTGTATCCAGCGGCACCGGCTCATCGGAACCTGCCACCAGGGACCAACGCCCCGCATCCTCCATGCCGAACCCAACCCGCCGGCCTCGCCTACCTCGCGCATCGGGCTTCAAGTTATCGGGTGTCAGCAAGGCGCGCAGCCCGGTGAAGCTGTCACTGGTCACCAGCCCAAGCCCCACCAATTGCGCCAGTCCCTGTTCCACCTGGGTCTTGAGAGCCCCACTGCTTCGGACCAACTCGTGGAAAAAACTGGCTCCCTGACGTTGCAGGATCTCTCGCAGGCGTTCGGTGAGCCCTGCCACTTCAACGCCAGCCGTCGACAAACCTTGTCGGGCAGCCAGCGCTTCCCAGAGATCCATGTTTTCCCTCAGCATAAAGGTAATGGGCGTGGTCCTGATGGGTTGTGCCGGGCGCCCTTGACGGCCACCGGGAATCCCTCTGCTACCTCCTGATCTGCGCTGCCATGCCAACCTGCCACTGATGCAGAGGAAGTCCAGCCAGGCTGGATCATAGCGAGGCACCCGCGCTGGCAAAATTTCAGCCTCCCAGGCCCAGGCCGGGGCGCTGAAGCCATCGAGGCTGGCAAAAACCTCCAATAAACCCATTGGCTCCATGGGCCCCCTAGGCAGGGCGTCCATATCTTCCAGTTGGTGCAGGCCCATCAGAAAACGCATGTAGGCCTGCAGCGAGACCGGACGAATACTTTCCCGGTGGGCATCAATGGAATAGCGGTGAATCCTTTGCAACAGGCGGCGTTCACACCACTCCTGCCCAGTATCACCGGGACGCGGTGAAAACATCCCCCTGAACACGAAGCCCTCACTTTCCAGCGCCAGCAATGCCTGCTCAACCGCTGGCAGCGCCAATGCCAACTCGGATGCCAGACGCCCGGCCGTCACCGGCCCCAGGGTTTCCAATCGGCCCCTGATGATTTCACGCAGGGCATCAGACACGTCGCCGGGCCAATGGTCCATGGAGGCGGGCAGTGATGGCAGTGGTTCACAATGCCAGTCCGCCAGCAGACGGAAGGCAGGCCAGCGTTCGGCAGCTATCCATAGATCAGCCTGATCTCGCCTGAGCCTGGTGGCACGACCCGCGGCGGCCAACTGCTCCATGCACTGCGCCAGGATTGGAGCATTGTCCTGGCTCTGAATTTCCGTCTGCATCAGAAACCCCGATGTCAGCAGAGCATCATGTAATTCTTCCACCGAGCGCGGCGCCGGCCAGGCTTCTTCCCGGACCCGGTCGATGGCGGCCTGGTCCAACACGCTGTAGTCAGGTGTCTCGCCCGGATCCAACCAACGCCGATGCCGAATGGCATTGGTGCGGCGCTCCTCGAAGGGGGCGTCATCAAGGAAGGCATATGGCCGGGCATTGATGATTTCCTGGGCAAAGGGCGAGGGCTCGCGCAAGTCCCTGGCCACCAGTTCAACTTCGCCATGCTCCATGCGACTCAGCAAGCCTTCCAGTCCTTCGATATCCATGGCTTCGGTCAGGCAGTCATGCAAGGTCTGCCGGACCAGCGGGTGATCCGGCACGCGCCTGGCACCCTGGATGTTTTCCAGGCAGGCGATCTGATCGGGAAATACCTGAGCCACCAGGTCTTCCGCCTGCATCCGCTGAAATTGCGGTGGCACTCTCTTGCCGGCCCGGTTGCGCAATATGGCCAGGGCGCGGGTGGCATTCCAGCGCCAACGGACTTCGAACATGGGCGCATCCAACAAGGCCTGTATCAGCACTTCACGCACACTGGCGGCATTCAGGTAGCGGAATACCTCTTCCAGGGGAAAACTGTGCACCGACCCAAGGGAAATCACGATGCTGTCTTCGTTGGCCGCTGCCTGCAATTCAAAATTGAAGGTCCTGCAAAAACGCTTGCGCAGTGCCAGGCCCCATGCCTTGTTGAGTCGGCTGCCAAAGGGGCTGTGCAAGACCAGGTGCATGTCTCCCACC
>JBJHAY010000089.1:0-11067 GCA_050485205.1 Gammaproteobacteria bacterium | reverse complement strand
GATGTGGGCCGCGCCGTGCGCTTCAGCCAGACCATGCAGGAAGAATATCTGTTCTATGCGGTGCCGGTCGTCAGTGGCCAGCAGTTGCTGGGCTTTGCCAGGACCGGCATGCCGACACGGGAACTCAGGTCGATCCGGATGGAGCACCTGAGTCTGATCATGAAGGGCGCATCGGCAATTCTGTTTTGTGGGTTGTTGCTGGCGTTTTATCTGGCGGCGCGTCAGTCAGCTCCGCTGGATACCATCACCAGGGTGGCAGAGGTCATAGCCGAGGGGGATTTCGACAAGCGCTTGCCTGTTGACAACGTGCTAGGCCTGAAAAAACTGGCCAGTGTCATCAATCAGATTGCGCGCAACTCGGCGGAAAGAGTGGCGGTCATTACTTCTGACCGCAACCGGCTGTCGGCGATTTTCGATGGCATGGTGGAAGGTGTCATCGATGTCGATCAGAATCAGCGCATTCAGCATATCAATGGCACCGCGGCCAGGCTGCTGGGCTTGAGCGAGAAGAATTGCCTGGGCAAGCCCATCTGGCAAGAAGTGCGCAGCCGAGAGGTCAACCGGGCGGTGGAGGAGGCCATGGGCAGCCGTACCGTGGTGAAAACCCAGATGCGCTTGAGCCGCAAGACCGATGAGTTGGTGGTGGATATCCATGCCGCCTCCCTCAGTGATCATGCCGGCAAACCCATTGGGGCAGTGGTGGTGCTGAATGACATAACCGACCTCAAGCACCTGGAACGGGTGAGGACGGATTTTGTCGCCAATGCCTCACATGAGTTGAAAACCCCCATTACCGCCATACGTGGTCTGTCGGAGACCATCATTGGCGACCCGGAGGCGGACCGTGACACCATGATGAGCTTCATGGAACGAATCCATGCCCAGAGCCTGCGGCTGTCTCACCTGGTGGGGGATCTGATGACGATTTCCCGATTGGAATCCTCGGAAAGTGAAGGAGAGCATAGCCTGGTGAGCGTCAATGATCTGGTGAAGCGTTCAGTGCAATCAGCCGAATCCGCCAGCGAGGCGAAGCAGCAGAAACTCTTGCTGGAGTTACCGGAAGAGAGAGTCCAGGTGATGGGGGATAACCAAAGCCTCAGTCAGCTGGTGGACAATCTCATCGACAATGCCATCAAATATACACCGGAGAAAGGCCGCATCAGAGTCAGTCTGATGACGGCCGATGGGCATCTTTCTCTGTCGGTCGAGGACAGTGGCATCGGCATCAGCCCCCAATACCAGGAGCGGGTATTTGAGCGCTTCTATCGGGTGGACAAGGCGCGGTCACAGAGTCTGGGGGGCACCGGTCTGGGCCTCTCCATTGTCAAGAATATCGCCGAGCGTCATGGTGGCGAGGTGACGCTGCAAAGTCAGCCGGGGGCTGGTTCCACCTTTACTTTCAGTATGCCGCTTGCCTGAAAGGTTTTGATTTGTGTTAAGAAAAGGCCGAAATTACAAGGTCTTCGGAATATCTTTATTAAATCTTAATATATCGGTGTGACAATCGCGCCTGGCTAAAAATGCGAGGTTTTTCCATGATTTCATCCCCTCTGCAGGGCTCATTTGGTGCTTCCTGGCTGAGATCCGCGATGGCAGCGGCGTTCCTGCTGCTGACAGCCTGTTCTGGTGATCAGGGTGGCGAGCACCGCCTGACCGGCGCCGTGACACTGGATGGTTCCAGCACGGTGTTTCCCATCAGCGAAGCCGTGGCAGAGGACTTTCTGGGGGTTGAACCCAGGGTGAGGGTCACTGTTGGTGTTTCCGGCACCGGAGGAGGTTTCAAGAAGTTTCTGGCCGGTGAAATCGACATCAACAATGCGTCCAGGGTCATCAGCGAATCGGAGCGCGCGGAAGCCGAAGCCAAGGGATTGGAGTTTCTGGAAATTCCGGTGGCGTTTGATGGTTTGTCAGTGGTGGTGAATCCCCGCAACGACTGGGTTGATGCCATGACCGTCGACGAACTCCGCAAGATCTGGCAGCCGGGGAGTACAGTCCGCACCTGGCGTGACGTCAGACCTTCCTGGCCGGATCGCCCCATCCGCCTTTATGGTCCTGGCACCGATTCGGGCACCTTCGACTATTTTACCGAGGCCGTCAATGGCCGTTCCGGCGTATCCCGGCCGGACTATACCGCCAGTGAGGATGACAATGTGCTGGTGCAGGGGATCACTGGCGATGAAAATGCCCTGGGTTTCTTTGGTTATGCCTACTACATCGCCAACAGGGAAAAGCTCAAGCTGGTGCCTATCGATGGGGGGAACGGGCCGGTGCTGCCCAGCGTGGAAACCATCAACAACGGCAGTTATTCGCCGCTTTCGCGCCCAGTATTCATCTACCTCAGCAAGACCAGCGTCAGGCGTCCCGAGGTGCGGGCCTTTGTGGATTTCTACATTGCCAATGCCGGTGACCTGGCGGGAGAAGTGGGGTACATTGCCATGCCAGATGCAGACTATGCCGCGGTCAGGTCTTCCCTTGTCGGTTTCTACCCGGCAGCCGAGGCGGATGAGGAAGGCGAATTTTGAAGTTGCGGGGCTTTCCCGCCGGATCGCATTCGGCGGGAGAGCCTTTATTGGATACAATCAAGCCGCTTGAATCTGCCGGCTCCTTAAAATATCAGTTCCCATGATGACAGAAAATACGAAATCCCCGGTGGCCATGCCGTTGTCCGGCTCTATTGGCAAGTCTGGTCGCAGGTGGGGTGAGTCCATGATCCAGGGTTGGCTGGGTGTTTGCGCCACACTCTCGATTGTGACCACGGTGGCCATTATTGCCCTGCTGCTGACTGAATCCCTGGAATTCTTCAAGGAAGTCAGCCCCCGCGAATTCTTCTTTGGCACCCGCTGGGTTCCCCTGCTGCAACCCAGTTCTTTTGGGGTACTGCCCTTGGTTTGGGGCACCATGCTGGTGACCGTTGGGGCGGCCCTGTTGGCGATTCCCATGGGCTTGGCCAGTGCCATCTATCTTAGTGAGTATGCTTCCCCCCGCGTGAGATCCTACGTCAAGCCCATGCTGGAGTTGCTGGCAGGTATACCAACGGTGGTGTTCGGATATTTCGCCCTAACCTTCGTGACACCCATGCTGCGGGTTTTTTTTCCCGAAATCCAGGTATTCAATGCTCTCAGTGCCGCCATCGTGGTGGGCATCATGATCCTTCCCACCATCGCCACCATGAGCGACAACGCCCTGCGGGCAGTACCCGAAAGCCTGCGTCAGGGCGCCTATGCACTGGGTGCCACTTCCTTTGAAGTCACCACCAAGGTGGTGGTGCCGGCGGCGCTTTCCGGGGTGATGGCGTCCTTCCTGCTGGGCCTTTCCCGCGCCATTGGCGAGACCATGGCGGTAACCATCGCGGCGGGGGCGACGCCCAATCTGTCATTTACCATGCTTGAAAGCATTCAGACCATTACCGCCTACATCGTCCAGGTAAGCCTGGGGGATACTCCCGCTGGCGGCACTGCCTACCAGACCTTGTTCGCGGTGGCCACGCTTCTGTTTGCCATTACCTTGATTCTCAATATCGTGTCCCAATGGATTCTCGATCGCTTCCGCGAGGTGTATGACTGATGGCCTTCGTCTCTGAGAAAGAAAGCCGTAATCTCCAGCGTCGGCATCTCAAGTCGCGGATATTTGCCCGTTTCTGCGCTATGGTCACCTGGAGTGGGGTCTTCCTGCTGGCGGTTCTGCTGTGGGACGTGGCTGCCGATGGCTTGCGCTGGATCAACTGGGACTTCCTCACCAATTTTCCCTCCAGATTTCCGGAACGGGCAGGGATCAAGTCCGCCTTGGTTGGCACTTTGTACCTGATTTCCCTGGTTGCGCTGATTTCCATCCCGGTTGGGGTTTCGACGGCTCTCTATCTGGAGGAGTTCGTGAATCCCAAAAGCCGTCTCGGCAAGTTTATCGAAGTCAATATCGCCAATCTGGCAGGTGTTCCTTCCATCGTCTATGGCATTTTGGGCCTGGCCATTTTCGTGCGCTTCTTCAGCCTTGATCGCAGTCTGCTGTCGGGCGCGCTTACCATGAGTTTGTTGATTCTGCCGGTGATCATCATTGCCAGTCGCGAAGCAATCAAGGCCGTGCCCATGAGTATTCGTTACGCCGCCTTTTCCCTGGGTGCCACCCGCTGGCAGACCACTTGGGCACACGTGTTGCCGGCCTCTTTTCCCGGCATCATGACTGGCGTGATCCTGGCGCTGTCACGGGCGATTGGCGAAACCGCTCCCCTCATCATGATCGGTGCCCTGACCTTCGTGGCCTTCCTGCCGGCTGGTCCCATGGATCAATTCACCGCCCTGCCGATACAGATCTACAATTGGGTTTCCAGGCCGCAACAGGAGTTTCATCAGTTGGCGGCGGCAGCCATCGTGGTGTTGCTGGTGGTATTGTTGGCCATGAACGCGGCGGCCATCTACATCAGGAACAAGACTGAACGGAGATTGAAATAATGACGGCGGCCCTCAATTCAGGTGTTCCCATCAAGACCGAGGCGGGCATGAAAGACGACATGGTGCTGGATCTGCGCGACGTGAGCGTGTTCTATTCAGAAAACCCCGCGGTGAAGAAAGTCTCGTGCAGGATGATGCGCCACAAAATCACGGCAATCATCGGTCCGTCCGGCTGTGGCAAGAGTACCTTGCTGCGCTCCCTCAACCGCATGAATGACTTCATTCCGGAAGTTCGCATCGAAGGCGAGTTGTTGTTCGCGGGTCAGAATCTTTATGGCAAGGATGTGGACCCGGTGGAAGTGCGCAGGCGTATCGGCATGGTGTTCCAGAAACCCAATCCCTTCCCCAAGTCCATCTACGCCAATATCGCCTGGGGACCCAGTATCAATGGCTTCGATGGCTCCATGGATGAATTGGTGG
Source organism: Gammaproteobacteria bacterium (assembly GCA_050485205.1). Taxonomy (GTDB): domain Bacteria; phylum Pseudomonadota; class Gammaproteobacteria; order Pseudomonadales; family Pseudohongiellaceae; genus JAVVEZ01. The sequence goes on along the minus strand of JBJHAY010000089.1, from coordinate 6,202 downwards.
AGCTGTCCCTGAAACAGGCAGCGCTGTGGGATGAGGTGAAGGATCGTCTGCATGATTCGGCCCTTAACCTTTCTGGTGGACAGCAGCAGCGTCTATGTATTGCCCGGGCCTTGGCCATGGAGCCGGAAGTGTTGTTGATGGACGAGCCCTGTTCCGCGCTTGATCCGATTTCCACCGCGAGAATCGAGGATCTGATGTTCGAATTGAAATCCCGTTACACCATCGTCATCGTCACTCATAATATGCAACAGGCGGCACGTGTCTCTGATTTCACCGCCTTCATGGAAATGGGCAACCTGATTGAATTTGGGGACACTGACCAGATATTCACCAGACCTGGCAAGAAAAGGACCGAAGAATACGTCACTGGACGTTTCGGCTAACCCACCCGCTGGACGCAGAGGAAGACAATGTCGCTACACCTGCAACGTGACCTGGAAAAGCTCAAGAAGGAAGTGCTGGAGCTTGGCAACATGGTGGAGATTGCCATCAACGATGCCATCCTCGGCCTGATCAACCGCAGCGCGGACCTGGCGGAGCGTGTCTATGGCCAGGAGGATGCCATCAATGCCAAGGAGGTCCAGATCGAGGAGGAATGCCTCAAGATTCTGGCCCTGCATCAACCGGTGGCGGGTGATCTCCGCTTCATCGTGGTGGTGCTGAAGGTGAACAACGACCTGGAACGGATGGGTGACTTCGCCCGCAACATCGCTGAGCGCGCCATCTTTCTTGCCAGCCAGGACCCCATTCCCACCGTTCCCGACTTTGTCAACGTATTGCCTGGCGTGGTACGCACCATGGTGCGCAATACCCTTGATGCGCTGGTAAAGCTGGATGTGGATCAGGCGCGTCAGGTGATTCAGATGGACGACCAGGTGGACGAGGTCAACCGCCGCATGTATCTGGAAATCCAGGACATGATCCGCGCCGATATCAATACCCTGGAACGGGCCATCAGTTTGCAGTCCACTTCCCGCCATCTGGAGCGCATCGCCGACCTGGCCACCAATATTGCCGAAGACGTGATCTTCATGGTGGAAGGCAAAGTGGTACGACACCACGACGATCAGGATTGGGATTGAGTCATTCAGCCGAGCAGCCAGGCGCCGGATAGCAACAGGCCAAACCAAGGCAGGCAACGTGGCCAGTACGCCAGCGTCAACGCCACCAGGAAAGCGGCAAGGCCGACCTGACCGATCCACTGCACCAAGCCCACACTCCAGTCTTCACGCGCGACGTTGGCCCACATCCCCGCCAGCAGCAGGAGCCAGCCACTGACCTTCAGCAGCAGCAATGGCGTTGCAGACAAGGGTTGACCCAGGACGTCGCGGGCATGTTTGCTCATGCCGAGACTCAAGGCGATCATGCTGAACAGGCAAAGCAGAAAACCAGCCATCAGCCAATCCTCACCATGGCGTCACTCGCCTCATCCTGGGAAAGTGAACGCTCCCGGCTCAGAAGAAGGAGCAGCATCCACCCGAAAACGGCACCCAGCACCAGCATTATCAGGTCGAAGCCGGCGAACAGCCAGTCTCCAGTTGCCAGGGAGGTTGGCAAGCCCCGGGACGTCAGCAGCGCGTTGGCCAGTGGGATGGCACTGAACAGCAGTGCCGCCATGGTGATCTGTTCCCGCCACGCTGAAGTCAGGGGGCGAGTGAAGGCATGCACCACGGCGACGAGCAATGTCCACAGGAAGGCCTGCACCTCCCATCCCGCCCGGCCTGGCATCGCCGCTGGCAGCAGCCGGTTGGCAAGAAAAAAGCTGGCGATGGCCAGCGGAGTTCCCATCAGTATGCCAAGGTTCATACGTTCGACCAGTTGGTAGCCCAGGCCCGCTTGCTGGCGTGAAGCACGTTTGCGTAGCCACAGCACCAGCCCGCTTGCGATCATGCCCGATGCAGCAATGCCGCATAGGAAGAACAGGGCTCGCAGCCAGGGGTTGGCGAAGTGCCCCAGATGTAGCCCCACCATGCCGCCACGCAAGGCAACACCAGGGCCATAGCGCTCCACCTCTGCCAGTGGTTTGTCGAGGTGAGCCTCGGTGAGGGTTGTGCGGGAGTGGAAGCGCGATATCTGTCCGCTGTAGCGCGGCCAGCTTTCAACCAGTGGTGGCATGCCATCGCTGCGATCTATGAACAATCGTTCCACATTGCCGTCGTCCCAGGCTCTGCCTTCAGCTTCCAGCAAGCGTGTGACATTGTCGAGCAGGCCGTCCTGGCGACCAGGAGGCAATGGTTCGCTTTGCACGTAAGATTCTTCGAACAGCAGCCGTGTTTCCTCGCCGTAGACAGCTTTCTGTGGCCATGGCATGTAGCTGCTGAGTAAGGTGATGAGGCCGGTGTAGGCGATCATCAAATGGAAGGGGAGGGCCAGCGTGCCTGTGAGGTTATGGAAGTCCAGCCAGGATCTGCGCGGCGACTTGCCGGGCCGAAAGGTGAAAAAATCCCTGAGCAGCCGACGATGCACCACCACGCCACTCACCAGTGCGGCACACAGCAGCAGTGTTGCCAGGCCCACCAGCCAGATTCCCCAGCTACCGGGCAAGTGCAGGCGGTAGTGGAAGCGGAACAGGAATTCGCCACCCTCGGTATCCCGCACGGGGATGAAGTTGCCGGAGGATCGGTCCCAGATGAGCGGTGCTGACAAGGCGGATGTCAGGGTACTCTCACCCCACTTTATGCTCAGGGCCGGGTTGCGCTGATGCGGCAGGTCGATGACCCAGTGGGCGGCATCCGGCGCCTGTTGCTCAAGTGCTCTTGTAGCCAGTTGCAGAAAGTTGGGAGGGACGTCATTGGCCTGTGCTTCAGGCGTCATCCACAGGGAGATGTGGTCCTTGTAATAGGATGCCGTGCCGGTGACGAATATCAGATACAGCACCCAGCTCAGTATCAGGCCCGACCAGGTGTGCAGCCAATTCATTGATTGCCTGAAGCCACCGCGAATCGAGGAATAGCCAATGCATAACACCAACAGATATACGGGGAAGCTGAGGATAGCGCCCAGCAGAACCCGGTCGGCCCGCGCCAGCGGCAGCAGCAGTGCCAAAATTGAGGCGAATACAGCTGCGATGACATAGCCACCGCCCAATGACAGCATGGCACGCATGAGCGCGTTCAGCGGGCGGATTGATTCCATGAACGGGCTCTCCCTGGGAACAAGCGTCTACCATAACGCGTGAAGCTGGAGTTCGCGCCGTTTTAACTGTTATTAACGGTTAACACTAACATCATTAACACAAGCGGAGAGCCAGGAAATGGCGGCGTTAAAGCAGATTAGGGATGAGTAAAGTCGTCAGTGGATAGCTGCTTCGATCATGTCCAGTGTCGAGCGGGAAGTGGCTTCGTGCAAACCGCCGATTTCCACTGCCCGCATGGCGTGTTCCCTGGCTTCCGACAGGTGGCCTTGTTCATAAAGTACCTGTGCCAGGTTGTTGTGGGCTGGTGCATACTCCGGGTAGCGATCCGCGGCATGCCGGAAGACCGCAAGAGCCTGTTCCGGTTGCCGCAGGTTGTATAGCAGGTTGCCGCGGCCCATCAGCAGATTGCGGTCATCCGGCCAGCGTTCGAGGCCGGTGGTGTAGGCGGTCAAGGCCTGTTGTGGATGATTGTGCTCCAATGCCACCACAGCCGCGAAAAAGGTGATTGGAGTGGCGCTGGAGGGCATCTGGTCGGGCTTGGTGACGACCACGGCCCAATGGCCGGCCCGCGCCCAGGTGCGCTCGAAAGTCCGTAGCGGCATGGCATAGTTTTCGCGGGTGCCGGAGTTGAGAATCAAGCGGCGCTTGTCGAGGTCGAAACCCTTGACCACGGCAAAGTGCCAGCGCGGGTACCATTTCACCCCAAGATTCTGCATTACCAGCACAGGGTGACCTGATTTGACCTCCTGCAGCATGGTGTCCAGGTCCGGTGTCAGTTGATATGCCAGGCGCTGATGGTGGCGCGCCGCCGCCATCAATTCCAGTTGATAAGCGCCCTGGCGCCCTGGCACATAGACCAGGGGCACCAGGTCATCGGGCATCACGTCGACCCCGCTGGCCGCCAGTACCGTGGCCAGGGCGGCGGGGCCGCACTGATACTCATCCTGAGGAAAAAAAGGCAGGTTGAGCGAGGCCTGGGCTCCGGACTCACTGCCATGGTTGAAGAGTGCGTTGCTTTGTGGTGTGGACATACAACCCGCCAGGCACAGGGCCAACAGTAAGCAGTAAGTGGATTTCATCATGGCCGGAGCATGGTCAGATTCCCGGGAAGATATCCGTGACCCCTGCCACATCCAGCAGAATGAAGATCAGCAGAATCAGCACCACGGTTTCCAGAGCGCCGGCGCCTTCTCCCAAGGGAAGCTGGTCCATCATCTGATGGAGTTCCAATACCTCGGCATCGGTTAAATTGGCCACTCGCGTGTCCACATCGGCCTCGGCAACACCATGCTTCGCCAGATAGTCGCGGACTTCTTCGCGGGCCAACAGACCTTGCAGGCTGTCACGCTTGGCTTCTAGTTCCAGTTCCTGGGCAATCAGCTCAGAGCCGATCAGGTCTGCCTTGGCGCCGGGGGACAAAGTGGCGGTTACCGCCAGCAGGGCGGCCAGCAACAGCGCCAGCCATCGGTTGCTCGAAATTCCATCCCTAGAGTGATTGATGGATACAGCGCGTGCCCGTGGACGCTTTGCTGGGGGAAGTGATTGCATGTGACCTCCTGACGTCAGTGTGAACAACAGGCTGCGTGGTGACAGCCCTGATTATGGCACTGTGATGGTACCTGATTGATCCGGCAACCTGGTGGGTTGACGTGTGCACAATCATGCCAGCTTCAGTGCGTAAAAGAATAGAACCAGTTGGCAAAAGTATCTTTCCTCTGCTTCCAGTTGCCTGCACCGTTGGCATGTATTAGTGTGACGATCTTGCGCGTGGTCCTATTCCCGCACCGGGCTGGAAGGTCGCACTCTCCAATTATCCAATCATGGCGTTTCCAATATGCGTAGCACTGTTTTCAAGGCGCTGAGAACCATTCATGCCTGGGTTGGCGCCATGCTCTCCCTGTTGCTCTTGTTGTTGAGTGTGACCGGGACCTTGCTGCTCTGGAAACAAGAGTACCTGCTCCTGGTTGAGCCCGCCGCCAGAACCCTGTTTCGGCCCGAGCCTGAAAGACTGGCCGTAATCGCCGCGGCGGCCGAGGCGCAATTTGACAATGATGAAGTGCTGGCCATCATGTTTGCCACCCCGGAGTTCGGCCTGACCAAGGTGCTGATGCTGGATGCCCACTATGCCTACCTGGACGCGGAAGGCGCCATCGTCGATCAGTGGGTCCAGAATGAAAGGCCCGAGGAATGGCTGTTCGACCTCCATCATCGCCTGCTGCTGGGAGACCAGGGCCTGGAAGTCGTGGGATATGCCGCCATGGTGCTGATTGCACTAGTGATACTGGGATTGCTGGCCTATTGGCCGTTCCGGCGGGGTTGGCGCCACGGCGTGTGGCCTCGCAATGCCACCCGCGCGGCGCTGCAGGCGGCACATCGCAACCTGGGCTTGTTACTGATCCCATTATTGCTGCTGACGCTGGTGACTGGACTGGTGTTGGCGTTTCCCCTGCAAGTGGAGCGTAAATTTCTGGAACCGATCAAGCGTGCCGAGGGTTATGGCGAGGATTTCGTGGAGCAATTGGATGACATTTACGGCCCCGGTACCGGTGATTGGCTGATGGCCATGCAAAGAGCCCAGGCGGTTTTCCCCGATGCTGAAATCGTATCGGCACGGGTGCCCAATGGTTATTCTTCCTATCGCATCATTGGCATGCGCCAGCCCGCTGAGTGGAATCCCACTGGTCTCAGCATGGTCTACATTGATGCCTACGAGGGATACATGGATATTCGCATCGACGCCACCACGCTGCCTGCCTTGGAGCGGGCCTACAACGCGGCCTACCCCCTGCATACCGGCAAGACTGGCAGCTTGTTGTACAAGTGGCTGATGACAGTGAGTGGCCTGTTGGTGGCGTTTTTGGCGGGGCTGGGGCTGGTGGCTTTTATCAGGCAGTTCAGCCAGCGGGGCGTGAACCCAGACAACCGGTGATCATAGACTTTGTTTCCGCATGCGACTTCATTCAATCTCAGGCTGGTTCAGCCGAATCTCTGTGGTTCGGATGGCATTGATCCCGCCAAGGAAGCTGGCTGGGATCATCGGACTGTGCTGGATGCCAACCACTGCCG
>JBJHAY010000088.1:0-11094 GCA_050485205.1 Gammaproteobacteria bacterium | reverse complement strand
CCTCAGGGATTGGGGAAGTAGGTACCACCCTCCCAGCCGGTGGGGGAGTTGTAAGGGGCCTGGAATCCCATTGCCTCGATTTCATGCATCATGCCGTTGCGGATCTTGTACACATGGGCAGCGGGCAGATCAAAGGGATCAAAGGCCACTTCGTGGGTGGTGACACCCGGCACACCAGTGATTTGCAGAGTTTTGTTCTCCATGGCATGGCGGAAGTGAGAGAGCCCGAATACCAGGCCGGTGACAGGATCGGCAATATGAACCCTGCGGTTATCGATGGCATCGATGTAGGCCATGGCGCCGGTATCCAATTGCGCCGCACAACCCATGGAACCCAGGATCTGCATGGTGGTGGGATTTTCCGGCAAGGTATTGGTGGAGGTCTGCAGGCCGTTTTCATGGCGCAGGCAGTCGTCGGCGAAAGGGGTCAGGCTGCCGTCATTGCGATTGAGGGCATCGTAGTAGGAGTAGCCAATCCGCAACAGCTCATCCCGTGGCATTCTTTCCGCGACAGGGATTTCCTCCAACAAGCCGGGCCGGGGGGTGCTGAGATTGGCCAGGCCGGCCTCGCGCAGGTTGCGGGCGATCACATGTTCGGCCGCCAGAATGCGGTCACCCTCCACTTGCAGGCGCAGAGCCAACAAAATGGGCTGACCCTGTTCGTACATCAGACCGAGGAAGCCGATCTGGCGGGAAACCGGATCCGGCACGTAGATCCTGAAACTATCCGGCAGCCCCGAAGCGGTTTGCCAAAGCCCCTGGCCGACCTGCTTGCGCTCGATATTTTCCACGAAGCGCAGGTCACTGGCCAAGGGCACCTGCTGCGGATCGTGGGCCACCAGCGCCCGCAGATAATTATCCGCCATGCGGATCAGGCAATCCCTGTCATTGGTGCACGGGCCACTGGACAGGACATCGACAGCACCGGGTTCACTGGGTCCCGAGCAGGCCACCATCAACGCCAATAGCGGTCCCAGCATCAGATAACGAATGAGTTTCATGGCAATTCCCCCTCTTAAACTGCAATATTATTGGCCCGTTATGGCCTGGGGCCAATGAGCACGGACTCTGATAGGTTATGGTACGAGCCTGAGTATATACACGCCTTTCCCCCCAGGACAAACCCATGCGAACAATCATTTGCCGACAATGGTCTGACGGCGTGTTTGCAATCACGAAAGAGATATCCATTTCATAGCCGGACTAATAATATAGCCGCCCATGACTGCCACCACCGACAAGCCACTCAACAAGCTCCGCATCACCTGCCAGAAGGGCCTGGAAGGTCTGCTCAAGGATGAAATCACCGCCCTCGGCATCGACGACTGCCAGGAATCCGCTGGCGCCGTGCGTTGCCGTGCCGATCTGGCCGGACTCTACCGCATCTGCCTGTGGTCCCGTCTCGCCGGCAGGGTGCTGCTGCCCTTGCTGGAATGCCCCTCAGGTTCTCCGACCGGGCTGTACCATGCCTGCTATGAATTCCCGTGGGAACAGCACTTCGGCAGCAGCAACAGCGTTCTGGTGGATTTCAGTGGCAGCGACGAACACTTCCGCAACAGCCTCTTTGCGGCGCAGAAAATCAAGGACGGCATTGTTGACCGCTTTCTGGGCCGGGAAGGCTCCCGCCCCAATGTGGACAAACTGACTCCTGACCTGCGGCTGTATGCGGTTCTCGCCAAGGGCAAAATCACCTTGAGTCTTGACCTCTCCGGTGGCAGCCTGGCACAGCGGGGCTATCCTCACCGGCCCAACAGAGAAGGCCCGTCCAATCCCCTTGCCGCGGCTATTTTGCTGCGGGCGGGATGGCCCGCCATTGCCGCCGCCGGCGGCAGTCTGCTGGATCCTTTTTGTGATCGGGGCACCCTGCTGATAGAAGCAGTGCTGATGGCGGCCAGGCATGCGCCAGGCTTGTATCGGCGCGGCTTTGGCTTTGAGCACTGGTGCCTGCACGATGACGCATTATGGCGCGCCATCCGCGAACAGGCGCTGGCAACACGCCAGGACGGGCTCGCCAGCCTCCCCCTTATCGCCGGATACGACCAGGATGCCGCGGCCTTGCATAGCGCCAGGGAAATCCTCAAGCAGGCAGGCCTGCACAAATATGTGCAGATTGCACGCGGCAGTCTCGGCACAGCTGCTGAGCCCAACCCCGACTCGGTCCCTGGACTGATTGTCAGCCATCCGCGACCGCCGGGTGATGCTGATGACCCCGCCCTCGCCAGTGCCTTGCGCGAACTTGGTCAGACCCTGCGCGACACTTACCAGGGCTGGCATGCGGCGCTATATACCCAGACACCAGCGCTGGCCAGGTATCTCGATATCAAGGCGGTCCGGAAGTACCGTTTTCCTGAAGCCCAGCTGCTGTGTTTCGACATCAACCCCAGCCACTACCATGAACGCCAGGCCGATGCCCCGGCTCCCGTGCGCCAGGAGCATGAATGGCCACCCGGCGCACTCATGTTCGCCAATCGTCTGCGCAAGAACCTCAGGCAACTGGCGTCCTGGCGCGAACGCGAGGGCATCAGTTGCTACCGGCTCTATGATGCGGACATGCCGGAATATGCCGTGGCCATCGACCTCTACGATGGCTACGCCCACGTGCAGGAATATGCGGCGCCAGCCAAGGTGGATCAGCGCGCCGCCACCCGGCGCAGAGGCGAAGTTCGCATGGTGCTGCCCAGCGTGCTCGGCCTCGCCGAGGACCGCATCGTCTACAAGGAGCGGCGGCGCCAGAAGGGCAAGTCCCAGTACGAAAAACAGGAGCACACCCAAGTCTGGAAGCAGGCAAGCCGCCGCCCCATGATCAGCGTGGGCGAAGGCCAGGTCAGACTGCTGGTGAATCTGTGGGAGTACCTGGATACCGGTCTGTTCCTGGATCATCGGCCGGTGCGTTTGCGGATCGCCGCCATGGCGCGCGGCAAGCGCTTTCTGAATCTGTTCTGCTATACCGCCACCGCCACTGTGCACGCGGCCCAGGGTGGTGCCAGCAGTTCACTCAGTGTCGACATGTCACGCACTTATCTGGACTGGGCGGCACAGAACTTTGCGCTCAATGCCATGGACCAGGCCAAACATCGCCTGTTGCGCGCCGACTGCTTGACCTGGCTGCGAGAAGCCACTGGGCAGTACGATCTCATTCTGCTGGACCCGCCTTCTTTCTCCAATTCGAAAAAGATGCAGGACATTCTCGACATCCAGCGCGATCACGTATTGCTGGTGAAACAGGCGATGGCCTTGCTGAGTTCGGCCGGAACGCTGATTTTTTCCAACAACCTGCGCAGTTTCAAATTGGATCAGCAGGCTCTGGCGGATTACCAGATCGAGGACATCAGCAAACAAACCATTGACCGTGATTTCGCCATGAACCCCAGGATTCACCAGTGCTGGTTGATACGCCATCGTTGAATTGCCTGTTGAAAATCCCTTTTCAACAGGCTGTGACTGGCATCAGGCGCTGACCTGGTCTATCCAATCCTGCAGGTTGTAGTGATTGCTGACCCTGGTGATGACGCCGTTGTCGATTTCAAAGAAAGCGCCAACTCTGAGCTTGTAGGTCTGGCCTTTGGCCGCGGGCAGGCCGCCATCGGTCTTGAGGTACTTGCCGGTGAGCATGAACTCGGCGGCGGCACGCTTGCCGTCGGCGCTGCAGAACACCACTGGATCAATGACCTGTTCGCTGTAGCAGTCTTCCATGTGCTGGAGAAACTCACGGAACTTGGCCTTGCCCTTGCGCGGCTGGCCCTGGCTTGGCTCGTGCACCACGTCTTCCGCCAGCATGTCCAGCATGCCCGCGTAATCTGCCTGGTTGAAGCGCTGATAATAGGTTTCGATAAGTTTGCTCATGGTGATTTCACATCCTGGCTGGTGACAAAGGGCGCAATTGTCTCCCTAAGCGTTGCGTATTTCAATCGGCACCCTGGGTCATGCGGGTCACCACTGGCGCCAGCAACAACATGGGGATGGTGATGGCCATGGCAATCAATCCCACTTCACTGTAAACCTCGGCATAGGTTGCCCTGGCGGCCACGGCATCGGCCAATTGCCCCCCAATGGTCTCGGCGCTGGTGGCCGCCGCGATGACGCCAGCCATGTAAGTGGACAAGCCACTGTAGAGAAACCAGGCACCCATGGTCATGCCCACCGCCCGGACCGGGGCCAGCTTGGTGACGGCGGAAAGTCCCACCGGGGAAATCATCAATTCCCCAATGGTGTGAATCCAATAGATCAGGAAGATGTAATACATCGGGGTCAGTCCACGTTGGTCCGTGAACTTGATTCCCAGCACCAGCACCAGAAACCCCAGGCCCGCCATGAACACCCCCAGGGCAAACTTCACCGCCGTCGAGGGATTGCGCCCCTTCCGGGCCAGGGCAATCCACATCCAGGCCATGATGGGAGCGAAAACCACGATGTAGATGGCATTCAGCGCCTGAAACACCGGGGCCGGGACATTGATGCCGAACATTTCCCTGTCCACCAGCCGGTCGGTGAATAGATTCAGGGAGGAGCCCGCCTGTTCGAACAAGGCCCAGAACGGAATTTGCGCCACGATGAAGTAAATGGCGGCAAGCATCCTGCCTTTCTCCGCGCCCTGGCAGGCCAGCAGGGCATAGACCACCATGCCCAGCAACAGCACCAGGCCCAACATCCCCACCGCAGCCTCACTGACCACATGGGCATTCATCACCAACAGGACGGAAATCACCACGATGCCCAGGCCGGCAAGATAGCACAGCATTTCCACGTCGATGCCTGCCACGATCTTGCGCTTGAGGCGCGACTGATCAGGAGGCTCCCCACTCCCCTCCAACCATGCCTGATAGCGCAGGAAGACAGCAAGACCCAGCAGCATGCCAAACCCTGCCAGGCCAAAGCCGTACTTCCAGCCATGAACAATGCCCAGATAACCACACAGGATCGACGACAGAAAGGCGCCCAGATTGATGCCCATGTAAAAGATGGTGAATCCGGAATCACGCCGGCCATCGCCGAAGCCGTAGAGAGCGCCCACCATGGTGGAAATGTTGGCCTTGAGGAAGCCCACGCCGGCAATGATCAAGGCCAGGGAAAGGTAGAGAATATTGAGATAGACTGTTTCCGTTTCAATTCTCAGAGTGTAGTCGCTGACCGGTATCGCGGCCGGCAGCCCCACCGCGCCGGGGTCGGCTATCAGCATCTCGGTGGCGCCTGCATTGAAGGTAATCATGGACACGCCAGTGGGAGCAATCAGAATCTGATTGGCATCGCCACCACGACCGTCCAATGACAACTGGTACTCACTACCGTTCCAGCTCATGATCTGTCTGGAGCCATTGCCTTCAAAGGCCATGCCGAAATGCCCCAGCACCAGCAGGATGGCGCCGAAGCTGACAGCCTTGCGCGCGCCCAGATAATTGTCCGCCAGGGTGCCGCCAACGATGGTCATGACATAGACCAGGGCGGTATAGGCCCCATAGAGCAAGGTCGAGCGCTCATCGGAAAACAGGAAGTGCTGGGTCAGATAGAGAATCAGCAGGCCCCGCATGCCATAGAAGGAAAAGCGCTCCCACATCTCGGTGAAGAACAGGATCACCAGACCACGTGGATGCCCCAACAGGGTTCGGCCCGATTCGACGGCACCACCATTTTGATGCTGAGACATCCGCGCTTTCCTTTGTGATCTCTTGTTTTGGCCAGCGCGGCGATGCTGCTTCCGCCACTGCTGACCCTCCCGGAGAATAAAGAGCACATTCCATCAAGGCAAGTCTTACAATTTTTCTATGGCTACCCCGCTTGCATCCTGTGAAATATCTGGATTTTTGCTAGGATAGCGCCCGCCGCCCGCCCATCTCGACTCACGCCTCATGGTCAAGTCCGCAGCACGTCCTAAGCCCAGCCAACTGCGTCAGACCCTGGTCTATTCCCAGAAGGAAGCCGTGGCCTCGGCCAGCATGACAGCCACCGGGGACAACTTTTTCAATGCCTTCGCCATATACCTGCAAGCCAGCACCATGCAAATGGGCTGGCTGACCGCCTTCCCCCAGTTATTGGGCGCAGTGATGCAATTGTTCTCGGTATGGCTGGGGGCCTGGCTGCCCTGTCGTCATCTGGTGACGGCGACAGCGGCTTTCCAGGCCGTGGTGGTCCTGCTGCTGGCACTGCTGGCGGTATTCAGACCAGACAATGCCATGGTGCTGCTGATCGTGCTGGCAATGCTCTACCACAGTGCCCTGAGTTTGATCCAGCCGCAGTGGCGCGCCTGGATGGGCAGCCTGGTGCCCAAGAACAGGCGGGGGGTTTTCTTCGCTGCCCGCACCCGTCTCACCATGGCCTCTTCACTTGCGGTCTTCATTGGTGGCGGCCTGTTGCTGCACGCCGGGCAAAGCCTGGATCTGGCCTGGCTGGGCTTCGGGATTCTGTTCAGCATCGCCGCGGCCGGACGTTTTCTTTCCAGCCGCTATCTGTGGAAAATGCATGACCCCGACGCCCACCACACGCTGGAAGGTTCCCGGGTGTTTGTTTCCACCCTGCGGGAAATCCACCAAGCTTTGCACGAACCGGTATTTCGCCATTACAGTTTTTTCGTGGCCGGCATGCAGGGCATGGTGGCCATTTCCGCCCCATTCTTCACGGTTTACATGCTGCGTGACCTGGGCTTCAGTTATATTCAGTTCAGTCTCAACAGCGTGGCATCCATTGCCACCCAATTTCTCACTCTCAAACTCTGGGGTCGCATCAGCGACCGCCATGGCAACCGTTTCGTAATGCTGGGTTGCAGCAGCATGATCCCAGTGATTCCAGCGCTGTGGCTGCTGTCGACGGATTTCTACTTCCTGCTTCTGGTACAAGCGGTTTCAGGTTTCTTCTGGAGCGGCTTCACCTTGAGCACGGCCAATTATCTATACGACATTCGTCCTCACCGCACCAATTTTGCCACCTATGCCGCCGTGCAATCTGCGCTTGGCGCGGTGCTGGTTTTCTTCGGCGCGGTCTTTGGCGGCTACCTGGCCAGTCAGGCGCCCTCGCTCGCGGCATTGCTCCCCTTCACATTGGTAAGCCCACTGTTCATCGTGTTCCTGTGCAGTGGAATGATGCGGGCACTGGTCTTGATGTGGTTCATTCCTCGCGCGGTGGAACCCCATGGCCGACCACGCCCGCGGCTGTTACAAGTGGTATACCGGGTTTCGCGCTTCAACCCCATTTCCGGCATGGTGCTGGATTGGCTGACGGTGACTTCGCGCCGGGATCAAGACCAGGCCCGTGGCGCCTTGCGCGACAAAACCGTTCAGCCTGGGGAATAGTCCACCCTGGCACCCGCGCCGCCACAGTCCATCACCCGGATGTAGCACAAGTGTGTTGTCATAGAGGGCCTGATCTGGAGCCGCCTCAGCCGGGATACTGGCACAGCATGAGGACGAAGTCCTGTTTGTTGTCGCCAGCTTTTGCACTTTGCAGAATTTTTGGCACAATAGGCCATCTTCACCCCTAAGACCGGTTGCTCACCGGCAACCAGATTACAATAACAAGCTGACAGGATCCGCTCATGTACATGAAGCTCCTGAACAAGCATATAAAAAAGGGTATCCTGCATTTGCACCTTCCGAATGGCAGGGAGCATCATTTTGGTACTGGCGGTCCGGAAGCCCATTGGTACATCCAGGACGAGCATGCCATTCGCCGCATCGCCAAGGACTGGGAATTCCAACTCGGTGAGACCTATGTGCGTGGATTGTGGCACGCGGGAGATCAGGGCTTGCGTAATCTATTGGCGGTACTTCGCGCCAATTTCGCCGTGAGTAATTTCGGGCGCTGGTTGCAGCCCTTCACCAGCATATTGCGAGAATGGAACCGCATTACCCGCAGTTACCACAATGTCTCTCACCATTACGACGTACCGGAAGCGGTATTCCGCCTCTTTCTGGACAAGGAAATGTTCTATTCCTGCGCCTATTTCACAGACGACAAAGTGAACCTGGAGCAGGCCCAGCAGGCCAAGGCTGCCCATATCGCGGCAAAGCTGCTGCCGCGCGCCGGGGACAGAATCCTCGACATCGGTTGTGGCTGGGGCAGCATGGCATTCCATCTGGCCCGCCACCATGACTGTGAGGTGGTGGGCATCACCCTGTCACGGGAGCAGTTGGCCGTGGCGCGGCGGGAGGCGCAAGCCAGAAAGTTGGGCAATGTGCGCTTTGAGCTTGCGGACTATCGAGAACACTCGGGGAATTATCAACGCATCGTCAGCATCGGCATGTTCGAGCACGTAGGAAGGCCGTTCTACGATACTTTCTTCAACAAATTGGCGGAAATGCTCACGCCGGATGGGGTGGCACTGGTGCATACCATCGGCCGCACCGGCCCACCAGGCCTCACCAACCCCTGGATCAACAAATACATCTTCCCTGGTGGCAGTACGCCTTCTCTGTCCGAAATCAGCGCCAGCATTGAACGCAGTGCCTGCATGCTGACCGATGTCGAGGTGTGGCGGCTGCATTATGCGCTGACGCTGCGCCAGTGGTATGAACGCTTTCAGGCACAAAGACCCCAGATCAAGGACTTGATGCAGGAGGAATTCTGTCGAATGTGGGAGTTTTACCTGGCGGCCTGCGAGTCAGCATTCCGTTACTCAGACCTGGTTGTCTATCAATGCCAGTTGGCGCGCAGCCATGAGTCAGTGCCGCTGACCCGGGATTATCTCTATCATTGAGCTCGTATTGACCCGTGGTCAGTGACGGCACGTCCACACTGGTCAAGCCTGCTGTCAATGAAGCCAGGTGGCAGATGGCCTGCTCAGCCAACGAAGTCGAACACCATCCTGATCGCCTGCACGCCCTGAATCAGACTGACCATTGTCGCCACTTCCATGGCCTGCTCCCTGCCGAGACGTCCCAGCAAAAATACCGTGCGGCTTTCCACCACGACTCCGACCTCACCAGCCAGGTCGGGGAAATCCGCGGCCACCTTGGCCAGAATTTCATCCCGCAGCGCACTGTCGGCGGCAACATCCCGCGCCGCGGCAGCACCCACGGCCAGCTCATTCACCACCCTGTAGGCACCAGTATTGGCGAAGGCAATGGCACTGCTGATGCGTTGCTTATCTTCGTCACTGGCAACCTGTCCGGTGAGCAATACCGTGCCGCCGAAACTGGTGACATTGACTTCGTGGGAGCCCAATTCGTCGGCAATCCGACTTACCACCGCCCGCACATTGCCAGCGGTTCTGACATCACCGTCATCGTCCTGGGCAAAAACCACGGATGTGCCGGCCATCATGCCGAGGCAAAGAATCAGGCTGGAAACAAAAGAGTGAAGGTTTGCGAACTTTTTCATGACATTGCGCCGGGAATCTATCAATGGACTTGGCCTTAAGGGTACACAGGTTTACCCCCGAAGTCCAAAACCCAGCAGCATGACAGTCTATGGCAAGCCATGAAGGCCATCATTGGCCAAAGGCAATACAGCCCTGGCAATACACGGAAATCAACCATTTCCGCCAGTATCACCAGGGCACTTGCCGCGGCCTGCAATGAGGCTCGCGAGCGGGGACCGGGAATTTGCCAGCGATCAGGCCGAGTAAGCCTTCTGCGCAGCCTCAACCGCCACCCCACTGTTGATGGGTGCCCCCATGCTGGTGAGGATACTGTCCAAGGCGCCCAAACAGACCAGCACATGGGTCTTGCTGGAGCTTTCACCCATCAGGCCTATGCGCCAGACCTTGCCAGCCAGGGCACCGAGACCGGCTCCAATTTCAAGATTGTAGTCCTGCAGCAGACGCGCTCTGACCTGGGCTTCATTGACACCCGCAGGCACAGTGATGCTGTTGAGCTGGGGCAGGCGATGAGCCGCATCCACCACAAAGCTCAGTCCCATTGCTTCTACACCAGCAGCCAGGGCCTTGTGGTTGGCTGCATGGCGGGCCCACGCATTTTCCAGGCCTTCTTGTTTCAAGATGACCAAGGATTCGTGCAAGCCATAAAGGCTGTTCACTGGCGCGGTGTGGTGGTAGGTGCGCGCGCCTTCTCCCGACCAATAGGCCATCACCAGGCCCATGTCCAGGAACCAGCTTTGGACCTTGGTTTTACGTTTCTGGATGGCTTCCACCGCGCGCTCACCGAAGCTCACTGGCGAAATCCCGGGCGGACAGGAAAGACATTTTTGGGTGCCGGAGTAGATGGCATCTATGCCCCAACCATCCACATCCAGTTCAATACCGCCAAGTCCGGTAACGCTGTCAACGATGGTAAGACAGCCGTACTGTTGCGCCAGGGCACAGAGGGTCTTGGCATCACTGCGGGCGCCAGTGGAAGTCTCGGCATGGACAAAAGCCAATACTTTGGCATCGGGATTGGCCTTGAGGGCTTCTTCCACCTTCTGCGGATCAACCGCCTTGCCCCAGTCATCCTGTACCATGATGGCCGTGGCGCCACAGCGCTCCACGTTTTCCTTCATGCGACCGCCGAACACGCCGTTCTGACAGACGATGGCCTTGTCACCCGGTTCCAGCAGGTTGACAAAGGTGGCTTCCATGCCGGCAGAACCAGGCGCGGAAACCGGTATGGTCAGGCGGTTCTTGGTTTTGAAGGCATATTGCAGCAGTGCTTTGATTTCATCCATCAAAGACACAAAAGCAGGATCCAGGTGACCAATGGTAGGGGCAGCCATGGCTGCCAATACACGAGGATTGACATCGGAAGGGCCTGGGCCCATCAGGATTCTCTTGGGAGGATGAAAGGAGTTGGTCATGTGCTTCCCCATTGACTGTCATTGTCTGCCATAAAAAAAGCCGATTGTAGCCGGCTTTTTTTCGCGTTTGCTGTTAGTCGCGCATGCGCGCGGACGACGAGATATCAATCGTCCGCGGCAACCTCGGCAACGGCTTCCGCCGCTGGCCTGTCCACCAGTTCGACATAGGCCAGCGGGGCCTTGTCACCGGTGCGCAAGCCGCACTTGATGATGCGCATATAGCCACCTGGACGCTCGGCATAGCGAGGGCCCAGGTCGGTGAACAACTTGCCCACCGTTGCCTTGTTGCGTACCCTGTCGAAGGCCAGACGGCGATTGGCAACGCTGTCATTCTTTGCCAGGGTGATCAGGGGCTCGGCGTAGCTACGCAGCTCC
>JBJHAY010000087.1:0-11122 GCA_050485205.1 Gammaproteobacteria bacterium | reverse complement strand
GGGTCACTAGGAGGATTATCTGCGCAGCCAGGGGATTTACGCGTAGTGACTGCCGTCCCCGGGCGAGCTCGTTTCTGAGCTGTGCCGAAGCTGGAACCGATATGTGCTGCCATTGTCAGTGCGCTCTTGCGTGGATGGGGCGCTTTGAGGGGATTTCTTAAGTCGAATGCGAGGCCTGTTTACGTTCCCCAGGATCGACTTCATAGGAAGGTTGTAAATCAAGCTCAGTTGTCTTGAAAGCCTCCATAAGCCTTTGAATAGAACTGCTTGATAGGCCGACATAATTGTTTTTTTCGGTCTTCCTTAGGCGGTAACTCGCTGATTTATCATTCTTTTTGATCACGGCGGTCATCTCCGTATTTCTCCTTGAAGCCTCGAACGGACTCCGAACATTCAGTGAAGTTTTTCAGTACCAGAATCATCATGGAAATCATGTCAGCGTATATATACATCACATTAACGTCAATGTTTTCGTCCCTATTATTATCAAAGTAGTAAGTGCCGGGGTGATCAATGACGATATAGCCAAGTATTGACCGTCTATCCTCCTGTAGGTTCAGCAGTTGGATCAACGATGGCTCCAATTGCCCGTGATTCAGGTGTTTGGTAAAAGTGATGGGAATGATCAAGTGTGACTTGAAATATTGAAAACTGGGGGTTTGCTTCGGGTTCATCAGGCGGCCCCATTCCTTGTCTCGCCATTCCCGTTTGAAAATGTTTCGCCTTAGTCGGCTGATTACCATGGAATCTTTGAATCTGCATAATCGATATTCTTTTCTGATGCCGGCAATATCAAGAGCGTTGTAATGGTAGTCGTGATTTCTCAGTACTTCCTTGGGTGTGTGGTTACAAAGATAGGGCGTCCCGTTTTCATCTACGTACCTGAAGCCGGTAACGTCGGAGATGGATCTGGTCACAGGTGTATTCACAGTATCAATAGGGAAGAGCCTGGTTATTTGGCTTGTCTCATAGTTGTATATATGAATGCTTATTCTTGCAGACTCGGTCTTGGAGGGCCGGCTGATGTTGAAATATCCCGTCATGAAGGAGAAGCATTTCCCCGCTACCCTGCTAAAGCCATTAACAGCTTCATTGTCCAGTTCAGAGTAGGCCTTTCTAATCTTATTCTCACTGACGTTTTCGCTTAAAGCATTTTTGAATTCTTTATGTCTTTCCGCGCAGCTATACAGGTAATTCGAAAAGCCTAGTTGAAATTCGCAAATGGATTCACGTAGGTGATATGAGAGTCTTTTGGTGTTACAAGTAACTGCCTGCGGAGTTATTTTTCCAATGGCTGCCAGGAGCAGACCTGAAGGGAAGGAGAAATCCATATCACACTCCTAAGTGGCCGGGATTTTTCTTGATAATCGTAAAGCCATCAAATCGTTATTGTCGCTTCTTCTCTTGATGCCAGTAGTGAACGTATTGTCGGTTATCTCAACCGCCGCGATATCGCTATCAACGTACTGTGTTTTCAGGTATTCGAAGGAGCGGACGGCCCCTTGCTCAGTCGGGCTTGGCTGCATGATCCCGTCGATACTCAGGTTGCGGCTTCCGCCAGTGGCGGACGAATATCAGAGAAAGAGCCGTGGATTGGTGAATACTACGCTTCATTCGGTCATGGTGAGGCGCGCTCCTGGGACGAGGCCGTTAAGCATGGTTTCATCTGCGCAGGTGGTGGCGCCTGGTACAGTGGCACACTCAAGATGCTGGAGCCTGGCGACAGAGTTTGGGTCAAGGCGCCGGGCTTTG
This sequence comes from Gammaproteobacteria bacterium, assembly GCA_050485205.1. GTDB lineage: Bacteria > Pseudomonadota > Gammaproteobacteria > Pseudomonadales > Pseudohongiellaceae > JAVVEZ01. The sequence goes on along the minus strand of JBJHAY010000087.1, from coordinate 9,370 downwards.
GTTTCGTTGGTGTGGGCCGGGTTCGCCAGCCTGCGGTGTCAGCTAGCGAGTTCACTCTTCCTGGCAAGGATGGAGAGCAGCGGCCCGCGCTGGAGGTATTGCAGGGCGGAACTTACCACCGGATTTTTGCCAGCGACCCGGAAAAATGTGAATACTTTGTTGCCGTGGAATGGATGGATAGTGTGCCACTGGATCAGGCGATCAGTGAAGTGGGCCTGTTCGGTAACCAGAATTCAGTTTGTGCGCCGAAAACACCGAAATGGAGGCACACGGTGGAACGTTTGAAACTGGCATTTCCAAGGTTCGATACCGTGAAATAGCCATTCTCAAACTTTACGGCACCTGTTGAAAGTAAGCGGAAATATCGGCATATCCCGGAGATGTGTCGAGAATTTCTCTATTAATCGACATGTTTCGGCTCCAAGCAACTTCAATATTGATGCAACCTTGTTTCCTTAACCCCACCAATCCACCTTCTGAAATCGATTTCCAGGGCAACTATGAGGATTATCTTCGCAGCCAAGGGATTTACGCTTAGGCGCAGTCAAAAGCCAGGCGGCTCACCCGGGTCTGTATCCCATCATGCAAGGTGGTGCTTCAAAGCCTGCTCAGGTAGTTCCTCGCCGCCAACAACTCCGGCCTTTCGGTATCAGCAGTCGCCGCCACTTCCAGCAATTGCTGAAAGTAGCGCCGCGCCTTGTCCTCGTCGCCGCTGGCATCGGCGGCACGGGCGGCGTTGTATAGGGGCAGGAAGCGGTTCGGTTCCTTGGCCATGGCGGCCTCCAGGGCGACCAGTGCTGCCTCGGGCTGGCCGGCTTCCAGCAGCATCATGCCCAGCAATTCCCGCGCGGGTGCCAAGGGGCCGGGGGAGATGGCGGCCTTGTCGGTGGCGTCTTCCGCCTCGGCGGCGGTTCTCAAGGCGGCAATGGCTTCCTCGTGGCGGCCCTGGGCGAAGGCGAGCCAGGCGCTTGCCACCTGCCACTGGATGTCCAGTTGTTCGGTCCAGTAGGCATCCTGGCGTGAACGCAGGGTTTCGCGCAGCTGTGCCAGCATGGCGATATCCTCGGCGGCGGCATCGGGATTGCCACTGCGCGCGGCACCCAGGGCGCGGGCAAAGTGGGTGATGGCCTGGGCGTGCGGGGCACTGTCCACGGCAATGACGCGCAGCTGCGCGGCCGCGGCAAAATCAGCGCGTTCCAGCGCATGGCGCGCCGGGATGGCGGCAGTGGCATAGGCGCCGGAGGTGACGGCGGTGATGCCGGCAACGCCGACGTTGTTCAGCAATTCTTCAACTCTTGCCAGCACCGCGGCGGCTTGTTGATCCTGGGCCATCTGCAGATAGGCATAGGCCTGATAGTCGAGGGCATGCAGTTCTTCACTGACACCGCCATTGGCCCGGGCAGCGTCAGCCGACTTCTGATTGGTTGAGATGGACTCCTCCCACATCCCCAGGCGGGTGAAGGTGTGCGATGGCATGTGCAGGGCATGTGGCACTGCTGGCGCCAGGGAGGCATAGCGCAGGGCGGCATCCAGGGCATTCTCCGCCAGCGGTGGATGGTCATAGGCGTGGATGATGTAGTGCGCCAGGCCTGGGTGTGATGGATGTTCCATGAACAGTGGTTCCAGAATCTGCGCTGCCTTCAACTGTTGTGAGTAGGTCTTGTCATTGGGCGAGGCGGTCAGGGTTACCGCCAGGCCATGAAAGATCCTGGCTTCGACGTCATCGGGAAAGGCCTCGGTGAGGCGTGCCATTGCAGCTTCGTAGGCCTCGGTACGCGCGGCCTGTGTGGCAGGCTGGTCGTCGCTGAACAATTCGGCGGCGGCATCGATGTAGGCGCGCTCGCGGGGAGTGGGGGAGTCGGTCGCTTGCGCCAGGGCAATGGCGGCCTGGCCTCCGGACATTTGCGTGGCATTGCGTTGCCCGCCGAAGGGATTGCCCCAGTTGCTCAGGGCGATGCCCCAGTAAGCGATGGCGCAGTCGGGGTCCTGGGCCAGCACTTCATTGAAGCTGGCAATGGCTTCGGCAAACCAGAAGGAATGCAACAGGGCGACGCCGCGATTGAATGGATCGGCGGCGGTGGCCGCGCAGGAGGTGGCAAAGGAGACCTGCTCGCTGCCCACCTCATTGGCGGAGGCGGCAGCCATGCCATGGTCGTGATCGTCGTGCTGGGCAAGGGCCAGGGGTGGCAGGATCAGACAGGAAAGGCCCAACAGGGTTTGGAGTCGATGGTTCATGGCAGGCACCGCTTGCTGTTGACGCACAGAAAATGCTGGGAAGACGACAGGAACAGTGAAGCAGGATAAACAGGTCAGTTGGTGCTGTCCAGTAGCGCGGGATCTGAACTGGGGCAGCCCCGACAGCAACCCTCACCTATCACTCAGAGGCAGTTTCATCCACCAGCGCTTGCCACACAGCCTGGTGAGGGCTGAGGTCCGGCCAGTCACCGTTGAGGGCATCCATGAAGGCCAGCAGGTCGTTTCTGTCGCGTTCCCTGAAGTTCAGTGGGTCCAATTCTGACCTGCCCACCTGGCTGGCAGGCGTCTCCATGTAGAAGTCGATGACGTCTTCCATGCTGGCAAAGCGGCCGTCGTGCATGAAGGGTTCGGTGCCGCGCCAGTTGCGCAGGGAGGGGGTTTTGAAGGCGCCGCGATCACGCTCCTCTCCTGTGACCATGAAGCGCCCCAGGTCTTGCTCGGTGCCGGTGCCGATGTTATGGAATGAGTTGTCGCTAAAGTTGTCGCCGATGTGGCAGGTGGCGCACTGGCCGCGAGTGAAGAACAGAAAGCGGCCATTGGATTGGGAACGGTCGAGGGCGTCGCGGTCTCCTTGCAGCCAGCGATCATAGGCGGTTTCGCCGGTGACCAGGTTGCGCTGAAAGGCGGCGAGGGCGGTGGTGATGTCGCTGATGCTGATTTGGTCGACGCCGATTGCCTGGAATGCGCGCAGGTAGTCGCTATCCGCGCTGACGCGATCCACCACTTCTGCCAGGCTCATGTCCATTTCCCTGGGGTCCGTGAGGGGGCCTTCGGCCTGGGTTTCCAGGGAGTCGGCGCGACCGTCCCAGAACAGGTGGTTGGCGTTGGCGAGGTTGACCACGGTGGGGGAGTTGCGGGTGAGTTCCTCACCGTGGGTGCCGAGGCTGAAGCGTTTGCCGTCGCTGTAGCCGTGGCCGGGATCATGGCAGCTGGCGCAGGAAGTATTGCGATTGCGGGACAGATTGGGGTCGAAGAAGAGCTTCCAGCCGATGGCCTGTTGTGCGTCCACTTCTGCTGGCGCCCGGGATTCCTGCGCGCTGGTCATGGGCGCCAGGACTCCCAGCAACAGCAGCGCGGCCCACTTCAAGGGCGGCACCGGTTCAGTCATCGATCACCACGCCCCATGGCAGGCCGCCCACCTTGATGCTGGTGATTTCCTGGCGTGCCGCGGTATCCACCACGGACAGGGTGCCGCTGACGCCGTTGGCGGCATAGAGCCGCGAACCGTCACGGGACAGGGCGATGCCCCAGACGCGGTTGCCGACCGGAATTTCTGCCAGCAGATCGAGGCTGTCGGCATCCAATATCGCGATGGAATTGGAACGACCGGTGGAGACGAACAGAACGCTTTCATCCCGGCTCAGCAGCACGCCCTTGGGCTTGACGCCATCGATGTCGTCATTGAGAGATTTGGTCAGCACCACGCTGTTGTTGGCCACGTCAATCTTCGCCACTTCACCTGCCACTTCACTGGTGACATAGCCCCAGCGGCCATCGCCTGTGAAGGTGACCTCGCGGGGTCGCGCGCCCACCAGGATGTTGGCGATCACTTCATGTTCCGGCACGGCGATCACGTGCACCATGTTGGTGGACTCGCTCGTGACCATGACGCGGCTGCCATCCGGGGTCACGCCGACGCCTTCGGGTTCGATGCCGACGGGGATTTCGGCGAGGATTTCGCGGGTCACGGGATTGAGCACCGAGGTCAGGTTTTCGTCCTCGTTGCTGAGGTAGAGGTTGCCGTTGGGATGCACCGCAAAGGCTTCCGGATCGGAGCCGGCCGGAATGGTTTCGAGCAGTGCCAGGCTGTGGGGGTCGATGACGGCGATGGCGTCGTCATCCCCCAGGGCCACGTAGACCTTGCTGCGATCCGGCGACAGCCCAATACCCCGTGGGCGGTTACCCACCGACAGGGTGGCTTCCACTTCAAGGGTGGCGGCATTGATCACGGTGACGGTATTGTCATCCTCGTTGGTGACAAACAGGCGGTTGCTGGGCTGGGCCAGGGTGGTGCCGGCTTGCAGCAGCAAGAATATGCCGAGGAATGAGTTGAAAGCGAGTCTTGTAAGTGTCATGGCATGCAATCCTGTGGTTGGCAATGGTCGCTAGCGAAATGATGGAGCTTGACGGCTTGCCTCAGGGGCAGGCCGCCAGTCCCAGCGAGTCCAGGTCATTGGGGTTGGCGGCGCCGCGTACCGGGGCATCGCCAAGGATTTCATCGTTGTCGCCGATCAGCAGCAGCGGCTGGCGCAGTTGGCCGGTGTCGCGGAAAGTGTGGGCGACGCCTTTCTGGCCGTCGAAGCCCAGTCCATCACGCAGATAGGCATCGATGCCGGCCGCATCGGCACTGCCGGTACGCACCACGGCCTCGGCCACCATGCGGGTGGCGGCCCAGCCGGCCCAGGCGGCGCTGTCCATTTCCACCTCGAACTGTTCACGGTAACGGCGGTTGAGATCGCGGCCGGCGAAGCGCACGAAGGTGGGGTGCCAGGCCTCGGCGCGGGCCGGCACACCGGGATTGGCCTGTTGCCATTGGGCCTCGGCGTCCGCCAGCATTTTGGCGCTGGGGATGGTGTGATACAGGCCTTCCAGGCACTGTTCGCGCAGACTCATGTCGCCCAGGGCGATGTTGAAAACCGGTACCCGCAAGGGCGCATAAACTTCCCGCAATTGCAGCAGTTGCGCGGCGGGGGCTGCCACCACCACGGCACTGATGCCTGCAACCGGGGTTGAGGCCTGTTCCACGCTGACCTGCTCCAGGGCATAGTCGATCCCCAGGAAACGGCCCTGGATATTGCCTTCGGTCTGGCCGAGGATGGCGCCATTGCGATGGCTGACATGGTCGGCGCCGGGCGCCACCAGCAACATGGTGACCTGTTGTGGCTCGGCGGCCCGCGCCAGCCAGGGGCTGCAGGCAAGCATCAGGGAAAATAACAGCACCAGCCGGATCGGCGGGAAAACTGCTGTGCGGGATAAAATCATCTGCTTACTCCAAATTCGCGTCATACTGTTTTGACATGACCGGGCAAGGGCCGGCACCCGTGCGTCCAAGATTGAATCTTGCAGGATGGGGAAGGGTAATGCAAATGGCGCTCACATTGAGGAGGGCATTGATGGAATGTACCACTAATGGTACGATTTGCCATCGTGGACAGGGAAGTATTCATGTGGACAAGGAAAAGAGTGCCCGCAGTATTCTACATGACCACCAGTGGTCAGGAACCAGTGCGGCGCTGGTTGGTGAGCTTGAGCAAGGAAGACAGGAAAGCTGTTGGAGAAGATATCAGGACAGTGGAGTTTGGCTGCCCTGTGGGAATGCCTGTTTGCCGCCCAATCAGGGAGGGGCTGTACGAGGTGCGAACGAATCTTTCGATGGGACGGATTTCCCGTGTGCTTTTTTGTTTCCATGCGGGTTACATGGTATTGCTCCATGGATTCATCAAAAAGACCAGGAAGGTACCGGACCAGGAGTTGCAATTGGCATGGAAACGGAAGCGAGAGGTTGAGCATGGTTAGGCATAAACACATTGGCTCCTCACTGGATGATTTTCTCGAAGCAACAGGGGATTGTGGCGAGGCAAATGCCGTTGCTATCAAGCGGGTCATTGCATGGGAAATCAGTCGGAAAATGGAGGCTGAGCAAATAACCAAGACCAAGATGGCTGAGTTGATGGACACCAGCCGCTCGGCCTTGGATCGTCTGCTTGATCCCAGCAACACATCTGTTACCCTCCACACCTTGTCTAATGCTGCGCGTGCGCTAGGTAAAAAGTTACATATCGAATTGGCCTGAATGGCTTGATTAGCCCGAAATGTGCAGCGGCAGGGCTGGTGCAATATTCGGGCTGGGCGGGTTGGATTTAGCGTTGAGCTTCCCCACCCCTCTGCTAGAATGGGTCCCAATTTCAACAGAAGGAGATTGCCGTGAATATGCTACGCCAAACCGCGCTTGCCGCCGTGTTCCTGCTGACCGCTCCCCTGGCCCTGGCCCAGGAGGCTTACTTCATCGCACCCGCCGACGGTGAAACCGTGAGTAATCCAGTGCGGGTGGTCTTTGGCCTGCGCGGCATGGGAGTGGCGCCCGCCGGAATCGAGATGGACAATACCGGCCATCATCACCTGCTGATCAATGTCGACACACTGCCACCCTCAGGCATCCCCATTCCCGCCGATGAGCGTCATGTGCACTTCGGCGCCGGTCAGACCGAAACCACCATTGAGCTGAGCCCAGGCACCCACACCTTGCAGATGCTGGTGGGTGATCATCTGCACCGGCCCTCCGATCCCCCGGTGGCATCGCAAAAAATCACCATCACCGTCCAATAAGTTGCTTGCTGCAAGGCCGGTGCCTGCCGGTGTCGGCCTTCAACCAAACCATCCCATCACGATTTGCGGCAGCCTGCCATAGGCTGCCGGTTCCACCATCGCCACGAATACCAGTCCGGTGAGCGCGCCATTCCAGTGGGCGTCGTGGTTGATTCTGCCCTTTTGTTGTCTGGCGGCGTAATAACTGTAGGCCAGGTAGGCGATGGCGAACAGCGGTGCCGGAATTGGCACCGGAATGGGGATGATGAACAGACTGCTGGTGGGGAAGAACACGATGAAGGCAAACAGCACCGCCGAGATGGCGCCGGATGCGCCGAGGCTGGCATAGCCGGGATTGTGGCGGTGCTTCAAGTAAGTGCCGGCATGGCTCAGCACCAGGCCGCTGAAATAGAGCACCAGAAATTGCTTACCGCCAATATGGCGTTCCAAGGGCAGGGCGAAGAAGTAGAAGGTGATCATGTTGAACAGCAGATGGCCCATGTCGGCATGGACGAAACCGCTGCTGATAACGCTGTGATACTGCCCCTTGCGGGTCAACCAGTAGGGGCGGAACAGACAGGCTTCCACCAGCTTCGGCAGTTTGAACAGCCCCACCAGACTGAGGGCGATGGTGGCGATGAAAACCGCCATGGCGGCGGAAAGTTGAAAGGGCATGGGTCCTCCATGAGAAAGGTCTGGTGACAGCGGTGTAGTGAGCGGCCACAGTCGCTCCCAGCTCAGGCATTGGCGATATCAAGCTTGGTTGCGTGTAGTGCAGTATGTGATGCTCATGCTGATTCCGTTGTTGTGCTGGTTACAGGGATGATGCCGTCTGAATTGAGCTGCTGCAAGTCAGGGGGCGCCAGTCCTGTGGGCATGCATTGAGACGGCGTATCATGCAGGCACTGTGTTGAGACGTGAGCAAGGAGATGTGAAATGAGATTACAAGGGCAGCGCTGACCATGCACAGACTGTTGCTGACAGGCTTTACCCCTTTTGATGGCCGCCAGGTCAATGCTTCCTGGATAGCCGCCAATGCCCTGGCCCGGGTCGGCCATCCCGGATTTCAACTGCGGGTCCTGGAAATCCCGGTGTGTTGGGGCGAGCCCAGGCCTGCGCTGGAACGGGCTCTGGAAGCATGGCCGGCGCATGGGGTAGTGGCCATGGGCGAGGGAGAAGCGGGCGTATTCAAGCTGGAAACCCGTGCCAGGAATCAGCGTCGCGAACGTCCCGACAACGCCGGCAAACTGCCCGAAGGGCAGCCGGTAATGCCTGGGGGGGCGGATCAGCTATGGGCCACGGCGCCCTGTGACCGGTTGCTGGGCGTGATGCGTGATCATGGTGTGGCAATGTGCTTGTCCACTGATGCCGGGGCTTATCTCTGTGAAGAAATGTTGTACTCCCTGGAAGTGCTGAAGCAAGCGCGGCAGAGCCTGCAAGTGGTTGCCTTTGTCCACTTGCCGCCGTTTGGCACCGAGCTGAGATATCGGGGGGAGACCCGTGACTGTGATGAGGAACTGCTGCTGGATTTTGGCGTGATCTTAGTGGAGGCCCTGGCCCATTGCTGGCCGCTCACGACTCCCCTGTAGGAGCGAGCCCTGCTCGCTCCTACAGGGGGTGGATCAGTTGGCGGGGGGAGCAATAGTGGCTGGGTCCCAGTGCTCGTCGGCCTTGCCGTCCACGAAACGCCACATGTCGAACCAGGTAGTGGTGTAGGTTTCGCCGGGTCGGGTGGGATGTGGGTATTCTCTTGGCAGCACCACGGTCACCAGGTCGCCATCCGCCAGCACGGCGACGATGGGGGTGGTGAGTTCATCACAGGGCTCGACCCGCTCACGGGTGGCGGTAAAGAAGTCGATCACCGGTTGCAGGCCGGACCCCACGTTGGGGTTGTGCTGGATGTAACGCTCGGTGAGCCAGTTGCCGGCATCGCTCCAGTGGTTGCATTCCAACAGTTCGCGCATGATGCGCAGGGCCACTTGCTTGTTGGCGTGCTTCACCGGGTCTGGATCGGTGAACAGGGATTCCGGGTTGGGTACGCCCACTACTGGTTCCTGGGCGATGGCGGGGGTGCCCAGCATCAAGGTGGAAAGGAACAGCGCTTTGGTCAATTTCATGTTGTCAGCCTCCTGGCTAGATTGATTATTGTTGGGGTTGAACGGGGAGTTGAGATTCGGGGACCCACCAGCCGTGGACCTGGCCTACTGCCCGTGTTGGCAACTTGACCACTGCCAGCGGGCCGTCCTCCAGTCTTTCCGCATCCAGAATCACCAGGTCGCCGCGGCCATTTTCGTTCTGGCGGGTGGCGACTCCCAGCACATAGCCTTCTCCTTCCCTGGCGTTGTCGCGCTTGGGCGCGAAGCAGCACTCTGCCAGAGAGGTGGCCGCGCCGGCATTCCAGAAATTGGTGGTGCCAGTGGCGTGATCGAAACGTACATAGCCGGCGTTGGCCGCGCGTGGATCAGCGGCCTCGATGTCGCGGGTGCCCAGGAAGCCATAGCGGTAGGGCATGGTGTTGTAGCGGTCATCCTGGCGCGGCAGGGCGCCGGTATAGGGGGAAAGCCTTTCCATCTCGTAGCGGTTGATGCTGCGGTCATTGAGGTGGGCCGAGAGTCGAGTGATGTAGCTGGTGCCTGTCACCGGGTTCCAGGCGCTGCCATCTTTCATGGGCATGAAGGGGAAAGGGTTGGATTCCGACATTTCCACGTCAATATATAGGCGGCCGCCGTCTTCGAAGGCACCCATGACATGGGTGGCGCTGCGCGCCGGGCCTTCGATCCAGCGTATGTCGGAACCATCGCCACCGCGC
>JBJHAY010000086.1:0-11351 GCA_050485205.1 Gammaproteobacteria bacterium | reverse complement strand
GAGACAGGCCTTGGGCTGTGATTCCTCGATTGAGTGCCGTTTCGTGCCCAGCACCATGAGCATGCAAATGCACATGCTGGACTTGATGTATGCACCAAGTGACTGGCTGACCCTGATGCTGATGCCACAGTTCATGACCATGGACATGGACCTGCGTTCCCTCGACGGACGTCCACCCCCGGTGCCGGGTGTGCATGAACATGACAGTCTGGGGGGGCATTCCGTGGGAGGTGTCGGCGATACCATTGTCTCCGCCTTGATCAGCGCTCATCGTGGTCATGTGCATCAGTGGCACGGCAGTCTGGGTGTCAGCATGCCCACTGGCAAGGTCAATCATGCCATGCGGCGCATGTTCAGGGCCGATGGCGGCTTGATGCACTTCGACATGCAGACCGGTAGCGGCACCTGGGATTTCCTGCCCAGCCTCACCTACATGGGCGGCAGTGGTGGGTGGTCCTGGGGCAGCCAGGTTGCCAGCACGCTGCGCATGGAAAACCGCAACAGCGCCGGCTACCGCCTTGGCAACGTGCATCAGGCCACTGCCTGGACGGGTTTCGCCTGGACCCAGTGGCTCGGCACCACACTGCGAGGGGTTTATCGCCATGCCCAGGATATTCGCGGTGACTTCAATCGCTACAATGCCCGGCTGGGGCCGATGGATTTTCCACAAAATCACGGCGGCCGTTTCTGGGATATGGGGCTGGGACTGAGCTTGAACCCTGGCACCGGCAGACTGGCGGGACATCAATTGTCCCTGGAATGGATGCAGCCCCTCGGTGAGCGGGTCAATGGCTATCAGCTGCAACGCCGTGGTAACCTCTCCATGACCTGGCAATACAGCTTGTGAGTCATGTCCAACTTGATACTCGAAGCATTTTCTTTCCATGCCATGGGCACTGCCTGCGAGCTGCAACTCTATGCCCCCAGTCTGCGCCTGGCACGCCAGGCGGCAGAGGCCGCGATAGGGGATGTGGCGAGGCTGGAGTCAAAATATTCCCGCTACCGCGCCGACAGCTTGCTTTCCCGCATCAACGCGGTGGCCGCAACAGGCGGCAGTCTGAACCTGGATGAGGAAAGCGCCAGCCTGATGGACTACGCCTGCACCTGTCACCAGCAGAGCGGCGGCCTGTTCGACATCACCTCGGGTATCCTGCGCCGTGCCTGGGATTTCAAATCCGGCAAGGCGCCCCAGGCAGCCGCCGTGAGCAAGTTGCTGGCGCGCATCGGCTGGCAGCGGCTGCAATGGCACAAGCCGATCCTGTCCTTTCCCGAGCCCGGCATGGAAATCGACCTGGGCGGCATCGTCAAGGAGTATGCCGCCGACCGTCTTGCCACTCTGTGCCAGGAGCGGGGTATCCAGCATGGCATCATCAACCTGGGCGGCGATATCAGAATCATTGGTCCACATCCTGATGGCACACCCTGGCGCATTGGCATCAAGGACCCGCGCCAAGCCGACACGGTGTTGGTGACCTTGGAACTGCATGGCGGCGCGGTGGCGAGCAGCGGCGACTATGAACGCTGCGTGGTGGTCGACGGTGTGCGTTATGGCCACATTCTCAACCCGCACAATGGCTGGCCGGTGAAAGTGATGGCGGCGGTCACCGTGGTGGCGGATTACTGCGTGGTGGCCGGCAGCGCCGCCACCATTGGCATGTTGAAGGAAGCACAAGGCAAGCAATGGCTGGCTGAACTGGGCCTGGGGCATTGCTGGGTGGATGTGGAGGGCAATGCCGGTTTCCACTTTTGACCGCACGCCCGAATATTGCGACAGCCTTCCTGCTGCCACTGGAGAATACTGGCGCCAGTATCCTGACTAGCTGGAAATGGCCTTTCAAAAGGCTGTTGACGACGCTGGATATATTGCTGGAAATGTGCGAATGTCCCCTGGCACTTCTACAATACTTGGGTCAGTCCACGTGGCTGCGGCGAGGGGAAAAAATGAACAATAGATTCAATACAGCTGTGATGCTGACGTTGTTGGGCCTGATCTGGCCGCTGGTGGCCCCGGCGCAGCAGGGCGGAAGTTGGCGGGTGGATCCCACCTGGGCCGGTGGCAGCTGGGATGGTTCCACCTCCTGGATTGCCACTGACGGCAAGGGCAAGGTGGTGGTGCTGGTACGTGACGCGCCGTATTTCCGTGAATATAGCCGCGAGGGTGAATTCATCCGCAGCTGGGGCGATGACGGCCTGTTCCGGGTGGCCCACAGCCTTACCATCGACGCGGCCGGCAATTACTGGGTGACCGACTCCTCCGCCCATGTGGTGAAGAAGCTGAGCCCCGAGGGCGAATTGCTGTTGACCCTGGGGCAGGCTGGTCAGGCCGGTGACAACCTGGCGGAGGACAGATTCAACCAGGTCAACCATGTGGCCATCGCCGCCAACGGCGATATCTATGTGTCGGACGGCTACGTCAATTCCCGCATCGTCCATTTCACTCCCGAAGGCAAGTACGTGCGCAGCATAGTCGGCTATGGCCGCGGCACCATGCCCGGTCAGATCACGCTGCCCCATGGGGTGGCGCTGGATTCCCGCAACCGCATCCTGGTCAATGACAGCGACAACGCGCGGGTGTCGGTGTTCGAGAACGACGGCCGCTTTGTCGAGACCTGGCCCTATCCCTCCCGAGGTGGTATCGAAGTGGCCGCCGACGACACCGTCTATATCAGCGACGTCAACGCTGGCATCGTCAACATCGTCGACAGCAGTGGCAAGCTGCTGGGCAGCGTCAATGCCGACCGCGCCCACGGCCTTGCCATAGACACCGACGGCAGCATCTACACCTCTGGCGCGTCACGGATGACGGTGATGAAAATTACGCGGGAGTAGGCGAGCTGAAAGGCTTATTGGATACCGCCGGTGTCCGCATCCATCGTGCTTAAACGTTCACGCAAGTCCGCGGGAGCATAGAACACATAGGCATTACCCTGCTTGGTTTTTTCCAGCAGTCCCAACTGTTCCAGCGTCAGTAGATCATTGCGCGCAGTCTGGTAGACCACGGCATGAGATCGTTGATGGGCATCCACACGATAAGCTTCGTTCTCATTGCGCAGGGCGTGATTCAACAGTGCGAGTTGCCGATGGTTGAAGCGCCCGCGCAATGCCTTGGAAGAGGCAAGCAAACGCTCGGTTTCCTTCTGTTCCCGTACCTTGCGCTCAACATAGTCATGCAGGGCCATGATGGCCTTGCGAATGGTTTGCAACTGATGCAGCAGGAAATAGGTAGTGTCGTTGTTGTCGGTTTCCGTATGCAGGTAGGCACGCATATAGGTCGCTGGTGACTTGCGAAGGATGTGGCTGATGGAGGTGTATTCCATCAGCCAATAGCCGCTGCGTGCCATGGACCAGTAGAACAGTGCTCGTGCTGTGCGGCCGTTGCCATCGGCAAAAGGATGGTCATAGCCAATCATGAAGTGCAACAAAATGGCTCTGACGACAGGGTGAATGAATGACTGCGAGCTTTCACCGGCATTGGCAAAGTCACACAGACGCTGCATGCGTTCGGGCAGTTCACCATGAGCGGGTGGGACATGCAAGGCGCTATTGTCACGAACATCCACTACCAGTACCTCGTCATTGCGGCGGTAGCATCCGATATCCCGGGGATCATCCAAGGTATCTTCGGACAACATCCTGTGCAAAGCCAGCACATGATCAGGAGTCAGTTGTTCCTCTCTCATTGAGCGCAGATGTTCCATTGTCCGGTAATTGTTGAAGATCATCCGTTCGCCAAGATCGCGCGGACGGCGCCCACTGCGCAACATCGCCACCGCCACTTTGCGGGTGGTCGCCGCACCTTCCAGTTGACTGGAGGTGATGGCCTCTTCGATAAGTGAATTGACCAGAAATCGGTGCGAGTCTGATTGCAAGGCCGATCCGGCTCCTCGGATCTCACCGGCGGCATCGCGGTCAATGTGATGCAAGTCGATAGTCAGCGGGGGGGGTGTGGCGAATAAAAAGGGTTTTCCGTGCTTGTCAAGCAATGGCAAGGACTGAAACATCGATGCGCGAGCCAGGGCGACAGCTGTCCACCATTCCGCATGGCTTAGACCCTTGGGAGAAGCCCGGCGCCGTAACTCGTCCCAATGCAGGTATTGGCCACAGGGCAGGGGACTGATATGAGGCACGATACTGGCCATCCGGGCCGGGACCAGGGAATCCATGGTGCTCTTCAGCGTGGGGGCTGTCTGTGGCAGGCGCATTTTCTACTAAAAATATAATAAATTAGTAGAAATTAGTATATTGGCGGGGGTTGTAGAAATCTACTAAATTGTTGGCGAATTAGTAGTAAATTTGGTTCGTCACGCGCAATGGGGCGCTCATGGCCGCATCATACTGAACGACATGGTCGCCTCATGAAGTCTTCTCATGGGGCGGCCATGTCAATCCAGTATTGCTGTTTATTCAATTATCCTGTGTGTCGCTTTCCTCGTGCATCTGCTCGGGCACGTCCACCGATTCGATCGGGGGCGCCGCCTGTTGCGCGGCCAGTTGCTGGTTGGCCTGGGCGATCAGATAGGCGCGGATGGCGGCGCTTTCTGCTGGCTGCAAGCGGTCGGCGAAACTGACCATGCCGCGTTCCTGGCGCACGCCGCCCAGCACGATCTGGTCGAAGCCTTCCTGGGAGTGCAGCATGGGGCTCACCATCAGGTTGGGGAAGTTGGCGCCGCGGGCGGCACCGCCGGTGCCATGGCAGATGGAGCAGTGCTGGTTGTACTGAGCCTGGCCCTGGGCCACTTCCGCTTCGCTGGCGGTGGCCGCTGGCGGGTTCAGTTGTGGCGGGGTGAAGGTCAGGGGTTGCGGCAGTTGGGCATCGCCATCCAGGGTGAACACCAGCATCCGCGAGTAGTTGGGGGCGTAGTAATTGCCGGCCTGATTGATGCCGACACTGAGGGCGATGTACTGCTTGCCGTCCAGTTCATAGGTGATGGGGGCGGCCACCACGCCAGTCTGGGTGTCGAAGGACCACAGCTTCTCGCCGGTGACGGTGTGGTAGGCGCGGAATTCATTGGTGTTGTTGCCGCCACCGGAGAATACCAGGCCGCCGGCGGTGGAAAGCACGCTGCCGGTGGGGCCGTTGTGCTCCTCGCTGCGCCAGACCTCGCGACCAGCTACTGGATCCCAGGCCGAGACGAAGCCGACGAATTCACGGGGGGCTTCGGGGTTCTCGCTGTAGTAGATGAAGTTGGCGCCCATGTTGATGGCCAGGTTGGTGCCCACCGGATTCACGGTGAAGTCTTCCAGGCTCTGCATGGCGAAGTAGGAACGCTGGGCGGAAATGTAGACATAGCCGGTTTCCGGGTTCCAGGCATTCTTGTGCCAACCTTTGGCGCCCTGCACACCGGGGGAGAGGTTGAAGATGTTCTCGTGGTCGTAGCGGGCTTCCGGCACTTCCGTGGGACGGCCGGTGGCCAGGTCGACGCCGGTGGCCCAGTTCACCTCGGTGAAGGCGTCGGCCTTCAGCAGCTCACCAGTAGCGGCGTCCAGCACGTAGAGGAAGCCATTCTTGTTGGGCTGCACCGCCACCCGGCGTTCTTCGCCTTCGATGGTGAGGTCCAGCAGCATGATGGGACTCATGGCGTCGTAGTCCCAGGTATCGCCGGGGGTGGCCTGGTAATGCCAGGCGTAGGCGCCGGTATCGGCATCCACCGCCAGCAGCGAGGCCACGAACAGGTTGTCGCCGCCGCTGGGGTCACGGGCGCGCTGATCCCAGGGCGTGCCGTTGCCGGTGCCGAAGATCACCAGGTTGCTTTGTTCGTCATAGACGATGGCGTCCCATACGGTGCCGCCGCCGCCCAGTTGCCACCAGGTGCCGTCGGTACCCCAGGTCTCCGCTGCCATGGCCAGTTCCGGGGACTCGAAGCCCAACTCGGGGTTGCCGGGCACGGTGTAGACCCGCCACAGATCGTCGCCGGTGTTGGCGTCATAGGCGCCCAGGTAGCCGCGCACGCCGAATTCGCTGCCGGAGTTGCCGATCAGCACCTTGCCCTTGACGATGCGGGGGGCGCTGGTGATGGTGTATTGCTCGTCGGGGTTGACGGTCATCTTGCGCCAGGCTTCCTCGCCAGTGTTGGCGTCGATGGCCACCAGGTAGCCCTCCAGGGTGCCCAGGTAGATCTTGCCGTCATAGGCGGCGATGCCGCGGTTGACGATGCCACAGCAGACTTTCACCGCGATTTCGCCAGGGGTCTTGGGGTCGTACTGCCACAGTTGCGCGCCAGTGCGGGCGTCGAAGGCGTAGACCTTGCTCCAGGCGGTGGAGACGTAGATGACGCCGTCCACGTAGAGCGGCGTGCCTTGCTGGGAGAGATTGGTGTCGTAGTCGGCGTACCAGGCCAGGCCCAGTTGATCGAGATTGTCGCGGTTGATTTCATCAAGGGGACTGTAGTGGCGTTCCTCGTAGGTGCCACCCACCATCAGCCACTGCCCGGGTTCGTTGACGGCGTTTTGCAGGCGGGCGTCGCTGACATTGGCCCTGCCGCTGGCTTGTTGCGGGGCTGCTGCCGTTACAGCGGTTTGTGGCGCGGCCACCGGCGTGGTAACGGCCTGGCTGCTGTCATCCTGCTGGCATCCCGCAAGCAGGGCCAGGGCAAGCGCGGTGGCGCTGAAAAGTCGGGTCTGAGAGTGAGTCATGAGGCAATACCCCTTTGCGCAGTTGTTATGTAAAAAACCAGGTGGTTCGCCATTTTGCACCAGGCGAATGCGTTTGTCAGGTGGAAATTGCCACTGTGGGGCAGGGGATGGCGAACCTGGAGGTACGCCGGCGGTGTCGATGATGGCTCAGCTCCTGGATGCAAGCCGGGAGGTGCGTGGCCGGGACAGGAGCAACAGCGTTGCCGCCAACAGCAGCACCGGCCACGAGCCCCAACGGTTGAATGGCGTGTCGCCACTGAAGACTTTGACCGGATGGCTCAGAACTGCCGCCTGAAACTGAGGCGTGCGCGCCAGCACCCGCCCCTTTTCGTCAATCACGGCGGAGATGCCGTTGTTGGTGCCGCGCACCATGTAGCGGCCATTTTCCAGGGCGCGCATGGCGGCCATCTGCAAGTGCTGGTGGGGGCCAAAGGAGCCCCCGAACCAGGTGTCGTTGCTGACGGTGATGAGGATGTCGGCATCGCGGGCCATGCGCCTGACGAAGTCGGCATAGACCACTTCGTAGCAGATGAAGGCGGGCAGGCGCAGATTGCCCGCGCTCAGCATGTCCTGGCCGACGGGGCCGGGGCTGAGGGAGGACATGGGCAGGTCGAAGATTTGCAGCAGGCTGGACATCAGCGTTTCCAATGGTACGTATTCGCCGAAGGGCACCAGTTTCTGCTTGTGGTAGAGGCCCTCGCCGCGGCCCAGGCTGGTGATGCTGTTGTGGATGCGGTTGCCATCCTGGTAGAGGATGCCGGTGATCAGGGTGCTGTTGCTGAGCCGGGCCTGGGCGTCCAGGTACTCCAGAAAAGGGGCCGCCTGATGGTAGAGCAGGGGAATGGCGGTCTCTGGCCACAGGATCAGCTCGTTCTCCCACAGCGGCGCCGTAAGTTCATCATAGAGGTTGAGGCTGTCCTGGAGAAAGGCGCGGTCGAACTTGATGCCCTGGTCGATATTGGCCTGCACCAGGCTGGCGGTGATGCGTTGTTCGGGCACTTCCTCCACCCACGTCACCCTGGACAGCAACAGGGGGCATAGCCACAACCCCGCCAGCAGCAGCAAGCCCGGCCGCCTGCCGGGCCGGCAAATCCATTGGCGCGCGCTTGCCAACGCCCGCGCTCCTTCTGTGGGTGCCCCTGCAGGCGACAGGAGTTGGTGCAGGGTCACGGCGCTGGCGGCAATCACCCAGGAAACCCCCATCACCCCAAACACCGGTGCCCAGCCTGCCAAAGGTGTTTCCACATGGGCATAGCCGAGATACAGCCAGGGAAATCCGGTCAGGAACCAACTGCGAAACCACTCCATCAACACCCACAGCGCCGGCACGCAGAGCAATACAGGCGCGGCGCTGAAGTAGCGGCGTTGAATCCAGGCCTGAAGGCTGAACAGCAATGCCAGGGCCATCACGAACAACAGCGTGAGAAAGGCGGCAAAAGGTGGGCTGGCGTTGCCGTAGACATTGATGCTGACATAGACCCAGGACGCGCCCACGCCCCAGAAACCGAGGCCATAGGCCCAGCCCAGCGCCACTGCCTGCCGCGGGTCGGCACCGCGCAACCCGTGCAGATATCCCATTACCGAGACGATGCCCAGGGGCCACCAGTCGACGGGGCTGAAACTCAGGGGTGCCAGGGCGCCCGCCAGCAACATGGCGAGCCAGGGCAGCCAGCATGGAGTCGAGCGGGTCGCTGACGGATCCATGGGTTTAACCGTCGGTCTCGGGATTGAAATCAGGCGTGGCCAGCGTCAGTTGCAACAGGCGGATCTGGCGGTTGTCGGCGTTCAGGACCTTGAACTCGTAGGGGCCAATGTTGACCACTTCCTCACGCTCCGGGATGCGGCCAAAGCTTTGCAGCACCAGGCCGCCGATAGTATCGAAGTCGTCCTCGCTGAAGTCGCTGCTGAAATATTCGTTGAAGTCCTCGATCGGGGTCAGGGACTTGATGATGAAGCTGTTGGTTTCAAAGGGCTTGATGAAAGCCTCTTCGTCCACATCGTGCTCGTCCTCGATTTCGCCGACGATCTGCTCCAACACGTCCTCGATGGTGACCACGCCAGCCAGGCCGCCGTACTCGTCGATGACCACTGCCATGTGGTTACGGTTCTCGCGGAACTCCTTCAGCAGCACGTTGAGGCGCTTGGACTCGGGAATGAAGGCGGCGGGGCGGATGATGTCCCTGAGATTGAACTTGCGGTAATCCTTTTCCAGAATCAGCGCCAACAGGTCCTTGGCCAGCAGGATGCCGATCACTTGATCCAGGGTCTCACCCACCACAGGGAAGCGGGAGTGGGCCGCCTCGATCACCGTGGGCAGGAATTCCTCGGGAGTGGCTGAGATTTGCACCGTCACCACCTGGGAGCGGGGGATCATGATTTCCCGCACCTGCATGTCCGATACTTGCAGGGCGCCTTCCATGATGCTGAGGCAGTCGGCGTCCAGTACCTGGTTGCGCTGGGCCTTGCGCAGCACGTCCAGCAGGCCGCGGGTATCACTCACGGCGTCGCTGAACACATCCTTGATCTTGTCGATCCAGGAGCCGCTCTGGTCTTGACTGGCGCTGTCGTCTGTCATGGCTGTGTCTCAGTCCTGGCAGTGAGTTGTGGAGGCGCTGTCATTGGTAGGGGTCGGGAATGCCGAGATGTTGCAGCACGCGGATTTCGATGGTTTCCATCATCGCGGCCTGCTCACTGTGTTCATGGTCATGGCCGCGCAGATGCAGCACTCCGTGCACGGTGAGGTGGGCCCAGTGATGTTGCAGCGGCTTGCCCTGGGCCTCTGCCTCGCGTCTCACCACGGGTGCGCAAATGGCGAGGTCACCCAGCAGCGGTGGCTGGTCCGGAATTTGCGCTTCGCAGGGGAAGGAGAGGATGTTGGTGGGGCCGGCCTTGTGGCGGTAATGTTGGTTGAGATAGGCGGATTCCTCGGCGTCCACCACCCGGATGCTGAGCAGGCATGATTGCTCGGCATCTGCCGGACCGGTGGCGCTGAGCGCCAGACTGCTCCACTGCTCGAATTGGCTTCGCGTGGGAATCTCCGTGTCGCCAGAGGCATTGTCCAGTTCAACACTGACTTGCATGCTGCTTGATTCCGCGTTATTCCGCCTTGGGCGCCTGGATCGAGGAAATGTTCTGGCGGTCGTGGGCATCATAGGCTTCGACGATTCGCTGCACGATGGGGTGACGCACCACATCCTTGGAGTTGAAGTAGGTGAAGCTGATGCCATCCACCTGCTTGAGAATGTTGGTCACGTGCACCAGGCCTGAACGCACCCCCTTGGGCAGGTCGATCTGGGTGACGTCGCCGGTGATCACGGCGGTGGAACCGAAGCCGATGCGGGTCAGGAACATTTTCATCTGCGAGGCAGTGGTGTTCTGGCTTTCGTCGAGGATGATGAAGGAGTTGTTGAGGGTACGGCCACGCATGTAGGCCAGGGGCGCCACCTCGATCACATTGCGTTCGATCAGCTTGGCCACGCGCTCGAAACCCAGCATTTCATAGAGGGCGTCGTAGAGTGGACGCAGGTAGGGGTCCACCTTCTGGGCCAGGTCGCCGGGCAGGAAGCCGAGTTTCTCGCCGGCTTCCACGGCCGGCCGCACCAGCAGGATGCGGCTCACTTCCTCGCGCATCAGGGCCTCCACGGCACAGGCTACCGCCAGGTAGGTCTTGCCGGTGCCAGCGGGGCCGATGCCGAAATTGATGTCGTGGCGCTGCACCGCGCGCACGTATTCATTCTGGTGGCGGCTACGGGGCTTGATGGAGCACTTGGGCGTGCGGATCAGGGTGACCTGGTGTTCGCCACCTTGCTCCCTGTTATCGGCATCCTGGCTTTGCACCCATTCCTGATCAGTGGCTTCCTGGATTGCCAGGTGCACCATGTCGGGGGTCATGTCCGGGGTGGCCTCGGTCATGGCATATAGCCGCGTCAGCAAGCCGGCCGCCTGTTGCACGGCATCGGCTTCGCCGCTGAGGGAGAAGTTGTTGCCACGATGGCGGATGGAGACATCCAGGCGTTCTTCGATCTGTCTGAGGTGTTCGTTGTGCAGTCCGCACAAGTTGGCCAGACGTTGAGGGCTTTCAGGTTCCAGCAGGAGCCTGTGGGGGTGGGTATCCTTGGTCATGTAGGGAGAGGGTCGGCCTCCGTGGTGGTTACATGGTCGGGAGTATAGCAAGCGCAATTAAAAATGGTATTAATTTTTCGGTGAGATGCTGGGCTGGGTGCTGGGTCAGTGGCACCTGTGTTCTTCCATATTCAGTGGCTTGTGCTGTGATGCAAGTTTTGTGGGGTGTGCTGTGATGCAAATCCAGTGGCAAGGGCCGAGTCCCGGGTAGGGCCGTTCGGGGACGCATCGAGCACATCCCTGTGAGCTCGGATGAGGCCATCCATGGCCTCATACGCCCCTCTCGTCCCTACCCGGGACTCAGCCTCTCCGGCTTCAGTGCTGTTGCAAGGCAGTTGGCGTAGCTGGCAGTTACACTTGATTGGGCTGGGCGTTGAGTGGGTTTAGCACTTGATTGGGTTCAGAGTTTGGTTGGACTTATCTCTTAATTGAGCTCGGCGCTCAAACAGAGCTCAACACTTCCAGAACCCACAGAATCGGTTTTCCCTCTCAGCGCCCACGAATATTGTAAGCCAGGGAGCGGTCCCCCCTTCCCCCCGCTTTGAAGCGTTTTCCCGGGCGTCGTCAGGACGGATTCAAGCGAGGACTGTTTGAGG
>JBJHAY010000085.1:8617-11364 GCA_050485205.1 Gammaproteobacteria bacterium | reverse complement strand
GCCCCTTTATGTGTCCCCCGACCTGGCCACCCGGCGCGTCATGGTCAAGGATGAAAATGTCTGCCTGCATTGCGGTCTGTGCGCGGAACGCTGTCCCACCAATGCCTGGGACATGCAGAAATTCCTTTATCATGTTGCCCATGCGGGGTCGCCATGCCAACAGTGAAACCCAAGCGGCAAGCGGTGAATGAACTGGTGGTGAAATTCGCCAACGTCAACGGCACAGGTTCCGCCAGCGCCAACCAGTTGTTCGCCAAGGCCATCTTCAGGATGGGCATTCCAGTCAGTCCCAAGAACATTTTCCCTTCCAACATCCAGGGTTTGCCTACCTGGTTCGAAGTTCGCATCAGTGAAAAAGGCCATCTGGCGCGGCGAGAAAACGTCGACCTCATGGTGGCGGTGAACGCCCAGAGCATGATGACTGATGTGAACGAGGTGATCGCCGGCGGCTACTTCCTTTATGACGCCACCAAGCCACTCGACCCCACCCTGCACCGGGATGACATTCACTATCTGCCGATCCCACTGACCCATATCTGCCTGCGCGAATTCAAGGATCCGCGCCAGCGTCAGTTGTTCAAGAACATCGTCTATGTGGGGGCGCTGTCGGCTTTGCTGTCTATCGAATTCGATGTGCTGACAGGGCTCCTGACTGATCAATTCAAGGGCAAGGAAAAGCTCATCGCACCCAACATCCACGCCTTGGAACTGGGTTATCAATACGCCATCAACCACTTCGACTGCCCCCTCGGCATCAGGCTGGAGCGGCGCGATCTGGTAGACCAGCAGATCCTGGTCAGCGGCAATAACGCCTGTGGGCTCGGCGCGCTTTACGCGGGGGCCACGGTGGCGGCCTGGTATCCGATTACACCATCCACCTCAGTGGTGGAAGCCTTCGAGAAATATGCCAACCGCCTGCGCATCGATGCCGGCACCGGCCAGAAGAATTTTGCCGTGGTGCAGGCGGAGGACGAGTTGGCTGCCATCGGCATCGCCATTGGCGCCAACTGGAATGGCGCGCGCGGCTTCACCGCCACCAGCGGCCCCGGCATTTCTCTGATGAGCGAATTCCTGGGGCTGGCGTATTTTGCCGAAATCCCAGTGGTTTTGATCGACGTGCAACGCACCGGCCCCTCCACAGGCATGCCCACCCGCACCCAGCAGGGAGATGTAATGGCCTGCGCCTATGCATCCCACGGCGATACCAAGCATGTGTTGCTGTTCCCCTCCACGCCCGGCGAATGCTTTGATCATACCGCCCTTGCCTTCGACCTCGCTGAGCGCCTGCAGACACCAGTCATCCTCATGTCCGACCTGGACCTGGGCATGAATGACCATATGAGCGAACCTTTCACCTGGGACGACGCCCGCCGCTATGACCGCGGCAAAGTGCTGGACGCCGATGCCCTTGAAACCCTGGCAGCCGCCGGCAAGCGTTATGGACGCTATCTCGACGTGGACGGCGATGGGATTTGTTACCGCACTTATCCCGGCACCCATCCCAAACTGGGCGCATTCTTCACCCGTGGCACTTCCCGCGATCCCTATGCCATTTATACAGAGGATGGTGATGTCTACGCCGACAACATGGAACGCTTGTCAAAAAAATTCCGCACTGCCAGCGCACTGGTCCCCAAGGCTATACAGTGGCCCTGCAATCTGGAAAAGGTGCACTCATCAACTGGCATCCTGATGTTCGGCACTAGCCGTTATGCGGTCAGGGAAGCCATGGATATCCTGGCTCAGGAAGAATTTGCCGTGGATGCCATGGAAATCAAGGCCTTTCCCTTTGGCAGGGAGGTCAAGGACTTCATCGACAGCCACCAGCAGATATTCGTCGTGGAGCAAAACCGCGACGGACAGATGCGAAGCCTGCTGATCAATGAATTGGAAACCCGCCCAGACAAGCTGATTTCCGTGCTGAACTATGATGGCCGTCCCCTCACCGCCGCCACCGTGCTGCGTGGCATACGCGGCAAGCAACAGGCACGCGCATCAAGCCAACGGAACCGCCAAACCGCGGAGAAAAGATCATGAGCTACCTGCGTCCCATATTCCGCCATCCGGAATCCCCGGTAAATCGTCTCGGTTTTACCGAAAAGGATTACGAGGGGTCCCTCTCCACGCTCTGCGCCGGCTGCGGCCATGACTCCATCAGCGCCGCCATCATCCAGGCCTGCTTCGAACTGGCAATCGAGCCACACCGCATCGCCAAGCTCTCCGGCATCGGCTGCTCGTCGAAGACCCCCACCTATTTTCTTGGTGCCTCCCATGGTTTCAACACCGTGCACGGACGCATGCCTTCTGTCACCACTGGCGCCAACCTGGCCAACCGCGACCTGATCTATCTCGGGGTATCGGGGGATGGAGACTCGGCCTCCATTGGGCTTGGCCAATTCGCCCACGTGGTGCGGCGTAACCTCAACATGCTCTACATCATGGAAAACAATGGCTGCTATGGCCTGACCAAGGGCCAGAGTTCCGCCACCACCGACATGGAATCGAAGAACAAGGCCGGCGTGGTCAACCTGTACGCTCCCATTGACCTGGTGAATCTGGCCTTGCAACTGGGGGCCACCTTCGTCGCGCGTGGCTTCTCCGGCGACAAGGCACAGTTGGTCCCCCTCATCAAGGCCGCCATCTCGCACCGGGGTTTTGCCTATATCGACGTGATTTCACCCTGTGTCACTTTCAACAACAATCCAGGCTCGAAAAAAAGCTACGATTTTGCTCGCGAACATTGTGAG
>JBJHAY010000085.1:0-8607 GCA_050485205.1 Gammaproteobacteria bacterium | reverse complement strand
CATTGTGAGGCCACCGCGACCGTGGACTTCGTTCCCATGGAACAGGAAATCACGGTGGAATACAGCGCCGGCACCGAACGCGATGTCACCCTGCATGATGGCTCGGTGATCAGTCTCAAGAAAATCCTGCCCGGTTTCGAGCCCGGCTCCCGCCGTGCCGCCTTGCGTGCCCTGAAGGACGCGGCCGAAAGAGGCCATGTCCTCACCGGTTTGCTCTACGTCGACACCGACCCCAGTGATCTTCATGACCTTCTGGGCACATCCAGCAAGCCACTGGCATCCCTGCCTGAATCGGTGCTGTGCCCAGGCAACAGTACGCTGGAATCAATCAACGACAGCTTTCGCTAAAAAAGCTGCCGTTGCGGCCCCTGTCAAGCATGACTTCTCGCGGTTACTGCTCTTTTGCCGCTGCCTCGTCGGCCTTGATCTCTTCCAGAATATCGCTGAAGCATTCCATCGCTATCGACTTGATATCAAATGAAATTTTCTGAAACAAGTGGCGCGAGGGAGAGTTCCTGCGCCAGGCTGCGACGTGGGTACGGGTAATTTTTTCTTCCCGCAACCGCAGCAAGGTCAAGTTGTCACCTTCCCTGATTTCCGAGCGCACATACAGGGATGGCAGGAAGGCAATTCCCATCCCCATCACCACCATCTGACGCAAGGTATCCAGACTGGTACCTTCATAATCCCTCTGAATCCTGGCACCGAAGTGTTCACACAGATTCTCGATCTGACGGTGGAGGTGGTGATGCTCATCAATGGTGAGCACATCCTGGTTGTAAAGTTCCTTGCCGGAGATTTCCCGCTGCCGTGCCAATGGGTGGTCCGCCCCGACAATAATGTCGATGGGTTCGATGAACAAAGGTCTGACTTTGTTCTCCGCCGAGTTCATCGGCAACACCGTCAGGATCAGATCGAAATCCCCCGCGTTGAGGCCGCTTTCCAACTCCTGCGTCGCCCCTTCCCGAAGATGCAGGCGCAAGCGATTGTAACGGCGATGCAGTTCAGGAAGAACCTGGGGCAACAGATAGGGGCCGATGGTGGGAGAAACACCAAGCTTGAAGGTGCCTGTCAATTCCCGCGCCGAACTCTCGGCGTAATCCAATAACTGTTGATATTCCTCCACCACCCGGCGCGCGATCGGCAACAGTTCGCGGCCCGCCGGTGAAAGCAATGTGCCGGCCCGGGAACGCTCAAACAGCTGTGTCCCCAGCGCCTCTTCCAGCGCCGCAATCTGGCTGGTCAACGTGGGCTGGCTGATCTTCAGTTTTTCCGCGGCCTTGCGAAAATTGGAAGCCTTGGCCACGTTGATGAAGTATTCAATCTGGCGGATTGACGGCTGTCTCACCTTCATCGCGCTCCCCTCTGCTTATCTGCTTGAATGGTATAAATATGTAGCTTTTCAGGGCAGCCCTGATAGGAAAAAACTTAAACGGATTATGATGGTTCCTCATTGAATTGTGACAGGGGAGTTTCTAGTATCTTGGTGATTTGGCATGGATTCCATGCTAATGGCTGATTTTGTCCACAGGATGATACACGTATGAAGTTATTCGAAAACCTTCGGGAAGACCTACCCGCAAGTATAGTCGTATTTTTTGTCGCGGTGCCCCTTTGTCTGGGTATAGCCCTGGCCAGTGGCGTGCCACTGGTGTCCGGCCTGGTGGCCGGTATCATCGGCGGTATCGTGGTTGGCGCCATGAGTGGCTCGCCCCTGGGCGTTTCCGGCCCCGCCGCCGGCCTGGTGGTGATAGTGCTGGGCACGGTGCAAGTCTTTGGGTATGAGGCTTTTCTTGTCACCGTGGTGCTGGGGGGCCTGATCCAGATCGGACTTGGCCTGGCCCGCGCCGGCATGATCAGCAATCTGTTTCCCTCCTCGGTCATCAAGGGCATGTTGACCGGCATCGGCATCATCATCATTCTCAAGCAGATTCCCCATGCGGTGGGCTTCGATGAAGACTTCGAGGGTAACCTGGATTTCTTTCAGCCCGACGGTGGCAACACCTTAACCGGTCTGATGGAAATGTGGCAGAACCTGATTCCTTCGGCCGTGCTGATCACCCTGGTGGCCATGGGCATCATGCTGCTGTGGGAGAAAGTACTGGCCCCCCGCCATATGTTCTTCAAGCTCTTCCCTGGCCCGCTGGCGGCCGTGATCTTCGGCATCGTGGCACAGATTTTCTTCTCCAGCGCCATGCCCGGCTTTGCCTTGAGCGACAGCCACCTGGTCAACGTCCCCGTCACCAGCAGTCCGGCCGAGTTCTATGGGATGCTGGCCAGCCCTGACTGGAGCTACCTGTTCAACAAGGACATTTTGATCGCCAGTATTGTGCTGGCGGTGGTTGCCAGTCTGGAAACACTGTTGTGTGTCGAGGCCACCGACAAACTCGACCCATGGAAGCGCAAGACCCCCGCCAACCGTGAACTGCTGGCCCAGGGTGGCGGCAACATCATGTCGGGACTGCTGGGCGGCCTGCCCATCACCCAGGTGATCGTGCGCAGTTCCGCCAACATTCAGGCCGGCGCCAAAAGCAAACTGTCCGGCATCATGCATGGCATGTTGATCCTGGTATTCGTGTTGGCGGCACCCAGGTTGCTGAACCTGATTCCGCTTGCGGTACTGGCGGCGATCCTGCTGTTGACCGGCTACAAGCTGGCGCAGCCGCGAATCTTCCGCGCCATGTATGCCACCGGCAAGGAACAGTTTGTCCCCTTCATTGCCACGGTGATTGGTGTTGTGCTGACCGACCTGTTGATGGGGATTGCCATCGGCATGGTGATTTCCATTTTCACCCTGCTGTACCGCAATTTCATCAACTCCCACATGATCGAGCGTATCAAGGACGGCAACAAGGATGTGATCCGCATGAAGCTCTGCGAGGAACTGACCTTCCTCAACAAGACAGCCATCATTCAGTCCCTGAATGAGCTGCCCCCAAAAAGCCATCTGATCATCGACGCATCCAACTGCTTCTCCATCGACAGTGATGTGGTTGAGATATTCAAGGATTTCGCCAAGGAAGGGGCCAAGGAAAAGGGGATCTACATTACCGTGGAACATCCAGAGTCCCCTATCATGAAGACTCGCCTGGACTTCCTCACCCACTGACCCGCCTGACAAACTGCCCCGGAATTCCGGGGCAGTTTTTTATCATCGGCGTGGCTCCCCCCGGCAAGGGCAAGCCCAATAATCAACTTTCCTCGGTTACCGTCTGGATCTGAGCCTCAATCCACTCCAGGTGCAGGGAAATCCTTTCGTAGATCTCAATGGCCCCGTAAATGCCCTGCATTGTGGGCGCATTGGGATTTTCCAGCTCTCCCCGCGCTACCCCCATGATTACCCTGCCTTCTGGTGCCTCGAACAGGGCCGGCCCTCCGCTGTCGCCAAGACCGGGAACACCTTCCAGTTGACGGGCCTTGGGGAACTCCTGACGGGGATCGTCGAAGCGGAACTTCAGCCACTGATCCGCCTCGAACACCGTATTCTCGGCACGGCGGAAACGTCCATCATTACGTTGTCGGCCCACCGTGCCAAGGCCGGTATAACCCCAGCCGACAAAGGACACAACCTGGTCCAGTTCATTACGCTCCCGGTAGAGGGGCAGAGGCTCGACGTGGGCATCCCGGTCAAGCTTGATCAATGCCAGATCAGTGCCGGCCAACTCGAAGGGACGGTAGTCTGGATGAATCCGCAGATCCACAATCCGGTAAGGTCGATCCGCCATCATTACCTCATACCGCTCCTGGCGCCCCACTGTCTCCAGAATCGGGGTCTGATCCAGGCAATGGGCCGCTGTCAAAGCCCAGCGGGAACTGATCAAGGTGGCCATGCACACCTTGTTATTGAAGCGGGTATGCAGGTAAAACACCTGAGGAAAATCACTCTCCTCGACACGATAGCGGGAATCCGCCATGTCATGGCGGATGACGATGGCCTCCGCGGTGACACTGGCCGCCAGGGCCAGGCACAGTGCAAATGATTTCAGGTGGGGAGCAAAAGACGGCATAATGGGCAAGGTACGCAGATCAAAGGCTCTTATCTTCCTTAAACAGGCAGTTTATTTCAAGTATGCGCAAGCCACCTCCGATACAACGTGAGTATGAAAAATCCGGTCTCTACCCAGAGAATGGCAAACCCTTCAGAATGTGGGCGCTGTTTGGCTGGCTGACCCTGCTGATTGTCGTGCTGGCAGGGGCATCGGTAGCCCTCAATTTCATGCTGATCTGAGCCCGCCAGGGTTGCCCTCAATATCCCAATATCAAGGCTCTTCGTCTTCGGGCTTTGTATTCACTGGCCGCTTGGCATGCATGTAGCCGGTGCGAGACAGGCCAATGTTGGGTTTGTAGGTGCTTTTACCCACGTTCTTGAGAATCCGGAACAAGCGCAGTACGAAGTAGAACGATGCCACCACCACGAACACCATGATGGCCAGGGCCAGCCACTGAATCTGATCAAGCGAGCCAGGATCTGACATGGCCGCAATTAAATCCTGCATTTGGGCTTCCTCCTGAAAAAAGGCCCATATTATGGCATTTTTTCAATCCCCCTTTCCAACCAACTCCCGGTTTACGAATTCAGCGTGTTGATGAACACTTCGATATGTTCCAGCCGCGCCACGGGATCAGGCTGTTCCAGCAAGGCCTGCTTGTCCCGGTTGGAAATCGGCAGAAGTTCGCTCAGGCGCCAGGCCACCTCCCGCAGATTGTCAAAGCCAACCCTGATATCCAGGGCTTCGATGGCAGGATGACGGGACAGATTTCTGAGCAATTCCACATACTCCTGGAAGTCATCCCCCACCTCCACCGGATCGGCCTCCACCGAGTCATAGTGGCGGAAATTGACATTGGCCATGTTGAGACCATTGGCCTCGCGCCATATTTCCTGGACCCGAAAGGTCTTGCGCCCCTCCACGGTGATGCCCAGCAGGCCATTGGGCAGTTGATTCCAGTCCACCACCTCGACGAAGGTGCCAACCCTGTGCAATTCCAGCTTCTGCCCAGTGTGGGCGACTTCCGAGCCGACACGGATCAGTACCACACCAAAGCCGCTTTGGTTGCGCAGGCACTGCCGCACCAAGTCCACGTAGCGTGCCTCAAAGATTTGCAGGGAAATTCGGCCTTTGGGAAAAACCACCGAATTGAGGGGAAACAGGGGAATGGTATCCATGGGCTCAGGCCTCCCTTGGCTGCCCCTGGACAATGGCCTGGCACAAACGCTGATGGAAGCCCTCGAAGCCGCCATTGCTCATGATCACGATGTTGTCACCCGGCATGGCGCTGGTGAGCACCGCCTGAAGAATGTCAGCCACTGAAGTGTAATAACGAAACTCAGGCTTGCTGTCCCGAGCGATGGCATCCAGGTCAAGGCGAGTGGCCTCGTTCTTGTACCAGAACACCTGATCCGCGGCAGCCACAGCATCGGCCAGGGTGGCCTGGTGATAACCCATCTTCATGGTATTGGAGCGGGCTTCGATCACCGCCAGCACTCTACCACCTTCGCCACTCTCTCGCAGACGCGCGCGCACCCCCTCAAGCGTGGTGCGGATAGCGGTGGGGTGGTGAGCAAAGTCGTCATAGACCCGGATACCACCGCTGTCGGCAATCATTTCCAGCCTGCGCTTGACCCCTTGAAACCGGCACAGAGCCTCACAGGCCACTGCCAAGGGCACGCCCGCATGACAGGCGGCGGCGACCGCGGCAAGACCATTGAGCACATTGTGACGACCACTCAAGCTCCATTCGACGCTGGCCTCGCGCCCCTGGAACCGGACACTGAAGGCCGAGCCCTGGGCATTTCTCATGGTCGCGATCCACGCCACCTCTGGCGCTGTCTCACCGGCCTGGAGCAGGGCGAATTCCTGCTTTTCACACCACAAGCCCTTGTCGAACACCACCGCCAGATTGCGATCAGCCGCGGGTGCCAGCACCAGGCCATTGCGGGGAATGATTTTCAGCAAATGACTGAATTGGGTCTGGATCGCCGCCAGGTCCGGGAAAATATCCGCATGATCGAATTCCAGGTTGCCGAGGATGGCGGTGCGGGGCCGGTAGTGCACGAATTTGGAACGCCTGTCGAAAAACGCGCTGTCATATTCGTCAGCCTCGATGACAAAAAACGGTGTCTGCCCCAGATCCGCCGAACAGTCGAAATTCCTGGGCACGCCACCGATGAGATAACCCGGCTGCAAGCCGGCGTGATGCAGAATCCAGGTCAACATGCTGGTGGTGGTGGTCTTGCCATGGGTGCCGGCCACCGCCAACACCCATCGATCCTTCAGCACGTGCTCGGCCAGCCACTGGGGGCCGGAGCAATAGGGAAGCCCCCGCTCCAGCACATATTCCACCGCCGGATTGCCACGGGAACAGGTATTGCCAATCACCACCAGATCCGGCTGATCCGCCAGGTGGGCCGGCTCATAGCCGCTCATGAGGGCTATGCCCTGCTGCTCCAACTGCGTGCTCATGGGCGGGTACACATGCTGGTCGGAACCACTGACACGATGCCCCAACTGCTTGGCCAGAACCGCCAGGCTCCCCATGAATGTGCCGCAAATACCAAGGATGTGAATATGCATGGCGCGCATTGTCGCAGAATGCCGGAAAAATGCCCACCTTCCAACCCGTCCCTGCCCATTCTCGGACTTCCTGCCAAGACCCCCGGCACTGAAGCCCTGTGCAGCCGGACAATGGCCCGGCCAGGGTGTCCCTGACGAGGTTTTTCAGTAGAATAGCCGCTCGTTTCAAGGAGTCCCGCATGACACCCAGCAAGCCTTTCCGCAATGTGTTCTATGCCCAGTCGGGCGGTGTCACCGCCGTCATCAACGCCTCCGCCTGCGGCGTCATCCAGACCGCCCGCCAGTCCTCTGCGTTGGGGACTGTATTCGCTGGCCGCAACGGCATTATCGGCGCATTGCGGGAGGAGTTGATCGATACCAGCCAGGAATCTGATGACACCATCGCCGCGCTCCGCCACACTCCCGCCGGCGCTTTCGGTTCCTGTCGCTACAAGCTGAAAAGCCTGGACCAGAACCGGGCCGAGTACGAGCGACTGATCGAGGTATTCCGGGCCCACGAGATCGGCTACTTCTTCTACAACGGCGGTGGAGATTCCCAGGATACAGCCAACAAGGTGGCCCAGATCGGCGAGGCCTTGAGCTACCCCATCACCTGCATCGGCATCCCCAAGACCGTGGACAACGACCTGCCCATCACTGACACCTGCCCCGGCTTCGGCTCGGTGGCCAAGTACGTGGCGGTCTCCATTCGCGAGGCAGGGCTGGATGTGGCCTCCATGTGCGAAAGCTCCACCAAGGTATTCGTAATGGAAGTGATGGGCCGCCACGCTGGCTGGATCGCCGGCGCCGCGGGACTGGCGGCGGAACAGGAGGGCGACGCACCCCACATCATCATCTTTCCGGAGATCCCCTTCGACAAGGCTGCCTTTCTCAAGAAGGTCACAGAATGCGTCAACCTCTATGGCTACTGCGCCATCGTGGTCTCGGAAGGCGCCCACTACGAGGATGGCCGCTTCCTTGCGGACGCCGGCACCCGGGACGCCTTCGGTCATGTGCAATTGGGTGGTGTCGCCCCCGCCATTGCCAACATGGTGAAGACCGAACTGGGCTACAAGTATCACTGGGCAGTTTCCGACTACCTGCAGCGCGCCGCGCGCCACATTGCTTCCGCCACCGACGTGGAACAGGCCTACGCCATGGGCAAGGCGGCGGTGGAACTGGCGCTGGCCGGCAGGAACGCGGTGATGCCGATCATCATCCGGGAAAGTTCTTCTCCCTACCGCTGGCGGGTCGGAGAGGCAAAGCTCTCGGAAGTAGCCAACGTGGAAAAAAAAATGCCACGGGAATTCATCACCGAGGACGGCTTCAACATCACCCCCCTGGCCCGGGAATACTTCGCGCCGCTGATCATGGGCGAGGATCCCCCCCCCTATGAGAACGGCCTGCCGCGCTTTGCCCGCCTGAAAAAGGTGTTGGTGGAGAAGAAGCTGCCGCCCTGGCAGGGCTGATGCTGCTCGACATCCTTGGTGTCATCGCTCCGGTATTTCTCTGCGCCCTGATTGGCTATGGCTGGGTCAAGCGCGGCTTTCCCTTCGACACCCTGTTCGTCACCCGCCTGGTCACAGTGGTGGGCGCGCCCTGCCTGGTATTTTCCACCTTCATGGAAATCGAGGTGGATTTGGAGGCCTTCACCACCATGGTGTTGGCTACCCTGATCAGCATCCTGGTTTTTGCCCTGCTGGGATGGGCGGTGCTCAAGGCCTTTGGCCTGAGTCAACGGGCCTTCCTGCCCTCGCAGATGTTTCCCAATGTGGGCAACATGGGTTTGCCCCTGTCACTGCTGGCCTTCGGCGAGCAAGGCCTGGCGCTGGCCCTCACCTACTTCATGGTCAGCACCGTGGCCTGTTTCACCGTGGGCATGGCCATTTCCTCCGGCACCCTGTCATGGCGCGCACTGCTGCAGAACCCTGTGTTCCACTCGGTGTGGATTACACTGGCGCTGTTGTTTTCCGGCCTGAGTCCGCCAGCCTGGGTATTCAACACCACCAAGTTGCTGGCAGGCCTGACCATCCCGCAGATGTTGATCGCCCTG